>JASLEL010000326.1 GCA_030151145.1 Aquirhabdus sp.
ATGAAGAGCTGGGGCTGGGGACATCGGTACACTCCAGTGGCTATCGTCTGGCAGGCTTGATTCCGGGTAGTCTGGCGCTGATTCTGGCGGATCATCTGCCTTGGCCGACCGTGTTTACCATTGTGTCGGTGTTTATGCTGCCCTGTATTTTCATGGCATTACTGATCAAAGAGCCGATTCTGCGCCATGCCCCACCTCGGACCTTGAAAGCAGGCTTTGTCGAGCCGCTTCAGGAGTTTTTTGGGCGTAAAGGCGTAAAGGCGGGTCTGATCCTGATCGGGTTTATTTTCTTGTATAAGCTTGGCGACACGATGGCGACTGCGCTGCAAACCAAATTTTTCCTTGATATGGGCTATAGCAAGACGCAGATCGGCACGGTGGCCAAGTTTGCCGGGCTTTGGGGTGGCATTCTGGGCGGCTTTGTCGGTGGCATTGCGATGCTGCGTATCTCCATTAACCGCGCGCTGTGGGTATTTGGCGTCGGGCAGATGGTGGTGATCTCCTTGTTTGCCTGGCTGTCGATGCAGACCGGACATAGTCTGGTATCACTGGGCATCGTGGTTGCGTCAGAGTACTTCGCCATGGGCATGGGGTCTGCAGCCTTTCTGGCCTTCATAGCGCGTACGACCAATCCAGCCTATACCGCGTTTCAGCTTGCGCTGCTGACCTCGCTTGCCACCTTGCCGCGTACCGTGGTCAATGGTTATGCGGGTTATCTGGTTGAGATGTTTGGCGGGTACACGCCTTTTTTCTGGTTCTGTATTTTGCTTGCGATCCCCGGCATGTGCATGTTGCCGTGGGTTGCGCCATGGCGTGAGAAAGAAGCGGGCCGCGTTGAAGCCTAAGCGATTTTAGGCGCGGTTTGTCATTCTGTTTAATCTGGCCATGCACCCAGTGTCGTCTCAGCCAGATTTTGTAGTTCCGCTACCGTTGCGCCATCACGCGCCTGTATCGACATGCCGTGCATGACGCTCATGATGTACTTTGCAAGTGCGCCCGGCGCTACGCCAGCAGACAGTTCTCCCTTGGTCTGTCCCTCCGTCAGTCGGGCCGCGATAGCCGCTTCGGTGGCGAGCCGCACAGCTTTGAGCTCATCCGCGATCCCTTGCGCCTGTGGCGATGCGGCCAACGCGCCACTGATAAATAAACACCCTCCAGGTTTATCCTCTGCGGCATAGAAGGCCGCGGCCTCCATGAGCAATTGGCGAATGGCTGCTTTGGTCGTGATCGGTGCGTTCAGGGCAGCCGGAGCAAACGTCACTTCGGTCTCGATATAGCGCGCCAGCGCGCGTCTGAATAATGTCTCTTTATCCGTAAAGGCATTGTAGATCTGTGGCGGGGTCAGACCCATGGCCTCACGCAGCATGGTCAATGACGTGGCTTCATAGCCATGCGCCCAAAACAGACGCATCGCGGCATCCAGTGCCTGATCGGGATCAAAGGCACGTGGACGACCACCTGCTGTTTTTTTTGTAATTTTCGTATCGTTCATTATGAAACCTATTGACGATGGATTATTAATATCATATCGTTTGATACGAAACATGGCAAGACCAAAGGTGCGCACCCGTTAATCGTCATGTTCATATCCCAAACTTAAAGAGAAAGGAGAAAGATCATGCCCATTACGGTGACGGCGCCTGAAGGCGTACTGACTGCTGAGGGTGAACGTGACATCCTGCCGCAATTAACGGCAGCATTGATTGCCGTGTCTGGTGCGACAGGCAATACTTTTTTCACCCCGATGGTGGGTGGAACTGTGCATGTACTGCCAGCCCATCGCATCTATGCGGGTGGCGTAAATCGGCCGATTGTGATGGTGGAGCTGAAGCTACCCAATATTGGATTGTCCAGTATCGAAGCGCGGGGCCATTTTATCAAGGCTGCTGCCCAGATCGTGCAGGATTTGACTATCCCGAGTCATGATCCGCGTCATACGTGGATCAATATCCTGAATGCGCCAGACGGTGGTTGGGGGCTCGGTGCGCAGCAATACACGGGCGAAGCGTTGATTGCTGCGGTGGTGGCTGCTGCACATTAAGCGCACACTGGTGATCAGATCAAACGGGATAGGGCGTGGCTGACCGCGCCCATCTCATCTGAGATATCTGGTCTAAGATGTTTGATATAGATATCAGGTCATCGTGCAGAGTGGCATCCAACTGACGATGGGTATTGTGTGTTTGCGTTAACAGAAGGATTTCTTGCTTTAGAATCATCAGGCTGATTTTCAGGATATAGATCAGGCCGCGGAGATAAATGATGAGAATGTTGCATACCATGTTGCGCGTTGGCGATTTGACGCGCTCGATTGCGTTTTATACCGAAGTGCTGGGCATGACGTTGCTGCGCCAGCAGGATTATCCGGATGGGCGGTTTACGCTGGCTTTCGTCGGTTATGGCGATGAAGCCGATCATACGGTGCTGGAGTTGACCCATAACTGGGATACGACGAGCTATGACTTAGGCAATGGCTTTGGTCATATTGCGCTTGCTGTACCGGATGCCTATGCGGCCTGTGCCGAGATTAAGGCGCGTGGTGGCAAGGTAGTACGCGAGGCGGGCCCGATGAAACATGGCACGACCGTGATTGCATTCGTTGAAGATCCTGACGGCTACAAGATCGAACTGATCGAGCGGACTTAAACGGTTTAATCTTAAAAACGCTCATAAAAATGCGCCATAAAAAACGCCTTCATCTGAAGGCGTTTTTTTATCATTTGAATTTAGTGGCTTTGAATCAATGACCTTGTGCCTGCTTCTGGGCCTGCTGGATCTCGGCTACAGCCACCGCAGTCATATTGACGATCCGGCGCGGTGTTGCGGTCGGGGTCAGGATATGCACGGACTTGGCAGCGCCCAAGAGGATCGGACCGATGGTGACGTTGTTACCGGCGGAGGTTTTCAGCAGGTTAAACGCGATATTGGCGGCATCCATGGTCGGCATGATGAGCAGATTGGCCGAGCCTTTATAGCGCGAGTTGGGGAACTCGTGCAGACGGATCTCTTCATCCAGTGCAGCATCCCCGTGCATTTCGCCTTCGACTTCAAGGTCGGGCGCGATGCGCGACAGGATATTAAAGGCATCGCGCATCTTTTGCGCACTCGCGCCGTCGGCACTGCCGAAGCTGGAGTGCGAGAGCAGGGCGACTTTCGGCACCAAACCAAAGCGACGCACTTCTTCGGCGGCCAGCAAGGTCATTTCGGCGAGCTGTTCGGCGGTTGGATCTTCATTGACATAGGTGTCGGCGATGAAGATGTTGCGCTCATGCAGCATCACGGCATTCATGGCATAGAAGTCCTTGACGCCGGGTTTCTTGCCGATGACATCCTTCAGGTAGTCGAGATGCAGACCATAGTGGGCAAAGGTGCCGCAGATCAGACCATCGGCAGCACCGAAGTGCACGAGCAGTGCACCGATCAGTGTCGTGCGGCGACGGGCTTCGCGTTTGGCGAGTTCGACACCGACACCACGGCGCTGCATCAGCGAGTAGTAATACTGCCAGTATTCTTTGTAGCGCGGATCGTTGTCCTGATTGACCAGCTCGAAGTTGACACCGGCTTGCAGACGCAGACCCAGCTTCTGGATCTGGTGTTCGACCACGGAGGGGCGACCGACCAGAATCGGATAGGCCATGCCTTCGTCCACCACCAGTTGCACAGCACGCAGTACGCGTTCATCTTCGCCTTCGCAGAAGACGATGCGCTTCGGATCGCTCTTGGCCTGTGCGTAGACCGGCTTCATGAGGAAGGCCGAGTTATAGACGAATTCGGACAGGCTCTGACGGTAGGCGGCAAAGTCCTGAATAGGACGCGTCGCAATACCGGACTCCATCGCCGCACGGGCAACGGCAGGTGCAATCTCCAGAATCAGACGCTGATCCAGCGGACCCGGGATCAGATACTCGCGACCAAAGCGCTGGCTGTCTTCGCCATAGGTCTTGGCGTTGGATTCGATATGCGCCATACGGGCAATCGCATGTACGCAGGCGATCTTCATGGCTTCATTGACCGTGGTCGCACCGGAGTCCAGCGCACCGCGGAAGATATACGGGAAGCACAGGGCATTGTTGACCTGATTCGGGTAGTCCGAACGGCCTGTGGCAATGATGACGTCTGAGCGTACAGCCTTGGCCAGCTCAGGCATGATCTCAGGATTAGGATTAGCCAATGCAAAGATGATCGGATCGGCTGCCATGACGCTGACCATCTCCTGCGACAGGATGCCCGCCGTCGAGAGACCGAGGAACATGTCGGCACCTGCCATGACCTGCTCAAGGCGAGTCTCAGGGATGTCTTGTACGTAGCGGCATTTGCTGTCATCCAAGCTGGCAAGGCGTGCGGTATTCAGAATGCCTTTGGAGTCAGCCACGACGATATTGGCGCGATTGGCGCCCAGCGCAACCAGCAGGTCCAGACAGGAGAGGGCTGCGGCACCAGCGCCGGAGGCCACGATCTTGATGTCACCGATTTTTTTATTGACGAGCTGCAGTGCATTGAGCAGCGCCGAACCGACGATGATCGAGGTGCCGTGCTGGTCGTCGTGGAAGACCGGAATCTTCATGCGTTCGCGCAGTTTCTTCTCGATGTAGAAGCATTCTGGTGCCTTGATGTCTTCAAGGTTAATACCGCCAAAAGTCGGCTCCAGCGACGCAATGATATCGACCAGTTTGTCAGGATCGTTCTCGGCGATTTCGATGTCAAATACATCGATACCGGCGAATTTCTTGAACAGCACGCCTTTGCCTTCCATGACGGGTTTGGCAGCCAGCGGGCCGATGTTGCCCAGACCCAGTACGGCGGTACCGTTGGTGATCACGGCAACTAAATTACCGCGTGCGGTATAGCGTGATACGGTCGCGGGGTCGCGTTCGATTTCAAGGCAGGGTGCGGCGACGCCGGGTGAGTAGGCCAGTGCCAGATCATGCTGGTTGGCGAGCTGTTTGCTTGGGGTGACGCTGATTTTTCCCGGTTTGGGAAATTCATGATAATCCAGAGCGGATTGTTTCAGTTGTTCCTGATCCATTGTGATCTCAATCTTTCTTTAGGCAAATGGGCAATAGGTTTTCACACCAGCCGGGTATCCGGATTTGGCGATATAGGATGGTTGGGTAACGGTCAGGGTGATACGGCGACGGTCACATCCGGTGATCCTGAGGAGGCCTTGGTAAATCAGCCATTTGCGAAAATCGGACTCGAATACAAACTCATTGTGAAAGTTTGTTTACCGTCTCGCGTGCTACAAGATTTGTAGAAAATGCTATAAGCCCTGAGTATAGCACGGGCGCAAATGAATTGGGCCACACTGCACTGATAAATTGCTGTTCTTGCTCTGTATCGGGGGGGGTTGTCTCTATGGTCGGCATGTACTGGTCGCCATGACGCCGTCAGATCGAAATCAGCGGCTTGCTCATGGCATTGATCAGCATCAGGGTGGCATCAAATGCGGGCAGTGGTTTGCTCAAGAGGAAGCCTTGCAGTAGATCACAACCTTCATCGCGCAGGAAGCGTGCCTGCTCCAGGGTCTCGACGCCTTCGGCCACGACTTTCATGTTCAGCGAGTGACTCATGGCAAGGATCGCGCGGACGATGGCTTTCTGGTCCTGATTGTTGCTCATTTGCATGACGAAGGAGCGGTCGATTTTGATTACATCGATCGGATAGAGACCCAGATAAGACAGAGAGGAGTAGCCGGTACCAAAGTCATCCAGCGACAGCGAGATCCCGCGTGAGCGGATGTCCTGCAGGACGAGGAGAATCTTTTCTGGTTCATCCATGAGCAGGCTCTCGGTGATCTCAAGCTCAAGGAAGTTCGGATCAATCCCGTGTTTTTCGAGGATGCGATCCAGCACGCTGACGAAGTTACCGCGCTGTAGTTGTTGCGCCGAGACGTTGACAGAGACGGTTTGGTTGAAGCCAGCTTCCTGCCATTTTTTGATCTGGGCACAGGACTGGTCCAGTACAAACTCACCCAAGGCCGAGATGATTCCCATCTCTTCGGCAAGCCCGATGAACTGTACGGGAGCGATCAGGCCCTTATGCGGATGATTCCAGCGGATCAGGGCTTCAAAGCCAGCGATCTTCTGGGTCGCGGCATTGAATTTGGCTTGGTAGTAAATTTCAAACTGGGAACCGGACAACGCTTTACGCAGGGCATTCTCGAGGTTGATACGCTCCAATGACTGGATGCCGAGCTGCTTACTGGCAAAGCGGATGGTATTACCACCGACACGTTTGGCTTCCTGCAGGGCATTTTCGGCATAGTTGGACAGGGTATCGACCTGTTTGCCATGCTCAGGGAAGATCGCGACGCCGACAGACACCGTGAGCGTGATTTCCTGCGAATGAATTTCAAAATGACTTTCAAACAGTTGCAGCAGATTTTCGCAATAACTCTCAAGGTCTTTGCTGTTTTCACCGGCATGCTCAAGAATCATGGCAAAGTCATCACCGCCGAGACGGGCGATCATACTGGTACGTGCACTATAGCCCGAAAGGCGAGCGGCGACCTGCTTGAGCAGGAGGTCGGCACCATCGGCACCCAACAGATCATTGAGCAGACGGAAGCGGTCGATGTTGATGCGCAAGAGGACAAAGGAAGAATTGTCTTCGGTACTCTGGGTAATGAGCTGATGCAGGTGGTTTTTAAAGAAGTTGCGATTGGGCAGATCGGTCAGTGGATCATAGTTAGATAGATAGGACAGGCGCTGTTCGTTTTTCTTGCGCTCGGTCAAGTCACTGACGATCCCGATATAGTGAGTCTTTTTGCCTTTTTCATCAAAAATCGAGTTGATGTGGATCCAGACTGGAGTTTCCTGACCGTTTTTGTGCTGGGCGATCACTTCGCCTTCAAATTCATTTTCGCTTTCCAGCGCCTTGACGATCTTCTGACGGTATTGCTGCACCCGAATGGTGGTGTTGCGCCCGAGTTTGAAGAATTCTTTACCGATCATCTCATTGGTGGTGAAGCCGGTGATTTGCTCAAAGTAGGGGTTGGTCGTCAGATAGGTGAGGTTTTCATTGAGAATGAAAATCCCTTCAGCAGCCTGCTGGATCACGGTTGCGGAGAGTTTTTGTTTCTCGGCGGCCAGCTTTTCGGCATTGATGTTACGACGTACGCCCACCATGCGCAGGGCAAAGCGATTGACCGGATTGCGCTCGACGACACGGCCAATATCCTGTACCCAGACCCAGTAACCGTATTTGTGCCGCATGCGATATTCGGCTTCATAACGGTCGGTATGGGTCATCAGATGAGAGGCGACAGACTGCACCACGAACGGATAGTCTTCGGGGTGAATCAGTTGGGTCATGTCGGTGCGGTAAGCATCCATCTCTTCGCTGTTGTAGCCGAGTATCGGCTCAAAATTGGAGAACTGGATGCTGCGATGGGCGATATCCCAGTCCCACGTCCCGATACCACCGGCGCTATGCGCCATTTCCAGACGTTGGCGCGAGCGCTGTAACTCTGCATTGATACTGGTCAGATCGACGGTCCGTACCCGTACTTTTTCTTCAAGTTGCAGGTTGGACTCGTGCAACTGCTCTTCGATATAGATCCGGCGGCGCATTTCCTCTTCGAGCTGACCATTGACCCGCTCGGTATGCTCCTTGGAGTTTTCCATGTAGTTGATGAGGTTGTCATTGCGGATCACGAGCCACGCGGCGCGGGTGCGGATCTTGTAGAGGCGATAACCACAGAACAGGATAAAGACGATATAGATGTCAATCAGAAAGCTGTTGGCACGGGAGACTGCCGAATGATGCTGGATAAACTGCTGGGCGATCAGCGGTGACATGCTGGTCAGCACGAAGGTCGCAAAAAAACGATAGCGGTCCGTCAGGCAGATCAAGCCCAGCATATGGGAAAACAGGATCGTCAGGCCAAAGATATTAAACGAGGCATTCAGCGCGTTCGGAATGGTGAGCGGCGAGATGTCGGCATGAAACAGCGCTTGGCCAAAGGCAAATAGGACCGCAATCAGAAAGGTATTGATCAGGACATACAGGTCCATGATCTCAAAGGACAGCCGGTGCTGACGGTTATTAAAATGATTGTGAAACACAGACGACAAGGCAATGGCACTGATGGTGACAATGGTCCAAACAGTGAAGGGGTTGGTCAGTGTCGCAAAGCGCTGATAGAGGACAAAGGTCAAGAGCACGAGGCACAGCAGCGAGAAGAGGAAGAGGCTTTGGTGTGCACGCGTGTTGTTCAGCTGCATGCGAAGGATGCGCTGAAGCAGCGTGTTTTGATCTTCTTCAACCGACATCAATCGCTCCTGTGACCGTATGACACTTTTAATTGTCTTGGACTGTTCTCTTATGTTGTTGCTTGCTTAAAAAACGCATCAAGCTCTTGTCGTGGCGGCTTTGTTAAAGTTTTAGGTCGTCGTTTTATGCCAGCCATCCATGTTGACATAACATGTGATGACCTGTAAATCTTGCGTTGAGCGTTTAGTATACGATAGATACTTGTTGCGGCAAAGTTTTTCTTCTGATTTGCATTCTTTTTTGCGGTCTGTTTATCACTTTAACCGGGTATGTGCGACCATCAGCTGACTTAAGGCGACGACTGGTGCTGTTTCGGTACGCAGGACACGTTTTCCGATCTGCCAGCGGGCGAAGCCGTGCTGTTCTGCTGCGGTGATTTCACTTTGGCTCAGACCACCTTCGGGACCGATCAATAGGGCGATGTGCGCTGGCAGTATGGCTGGCAGTGGATCTGGCGCATCAATCGGAGCCAGTACCAGTTTAAGATCTGCGTTGATGGCGGCAAGCCAGTCTTCAAGGGTCAGCGGCGGCAGGACTTGGGGGATGCGATTGAGTCCGCATTGCTCGCAGGCGGCGATGGCGATCTGTTGCCAGTGGTCGATTTTTTTCTGGTCGCGGTCGTATTTAAGGCGCATTTCACAGCGTTCGCTGGTGAGGAGCTGAATGGTCGTCACGCCCAGTTCGGTGGCTTTCTGCACCGCATAGTCCATGCGGTCGCCCTTGCTCATGACCTGACCCAGCGTTACTGCATAAGGTTCGCTACGGTCATCTGGGCTGAAGTGATCTAAATGGACCGTTGCGGATTTTTTCTGGATATCGACCAGTGTGGCTTGATACTCGCCGCCTTGCCCATTAAACAGCGTAGCCTGATCGCCAACATTGGCTCGCAGCACACGTACCCAGTGATGAAACACCGTCTCAGTTAGCTCGACAGTGGCATTCAGCGCCAGTGCTGTCTCCATATAAAAACGACTCATGGCAACATCGCCTCCGAAGTCGTCATGTGTGTATGTTGGCTTGCGGCAAATTCAGTCGCCTGCCGTGCAATGTCGACTACATGACGAATCTCATCTGGCGTGATGCAGTAGGGCGGGATCAGATAGACACTGTCGCCGATCGGGCGCAGCAGCACGCCGTGCGCCAGTGCGTAGCGGGCTATGAGTTTGCCTTTGCCTGCCTGTGGTGGATAGGGCAGGCCATTGGCCTGCACGATATTAAAGGCTCCGATCATTCCGGTCTGGCGGATATGTGCGGTATGAGGGTGATCTTTCAGTCGAGCCAACGACTGCTGCATCGTCTCGATCAGCACTTGATTACGACTTAAGGTCTGCTCATCGGCAAAGATATCCAGCGATGCCAGCGCAGCGCGGGCCGCCAGCGGATTGCCGGTAAAGCTGTGTGAATGCAGGAAGCCGCGTGCAACATCCGGACTATAGAACGCTTGGTAGACATCCTCGGTCGTCAGGACGCAAGACATGGGCAAATAGCCTGCGGTCAGTCCTTTAGACAAGCAAAGGAAATCAGGGCAGATATCCGCCTGCTCATGTGCAAACAGCGTCCCGGTACGGCCAAAGCCGACCGCGATCTCATCCAGAATCAGGTGAATTTTGTATTGATCACACAATGCTGCGAGCCAGCTTAAATAAATTGGCGGATACATCTTCATGCCTGCCGCACCCTGCACCAATGGTTCGACGATGATGGCGCAAAGGCGTGGATGGTGAGTTTCAACCAGTGCTTTCATGGCGGCAAACTGACGGGTGAGGAAAGCGTCGTCAGATTCACCGACATCCTTTAGGGTCAGATCGGGCGTTGGTGCACGCAGATGCTGGATCAGGAGCGGACGGTATTGGCTGGAGAAGAGCGGTATGTCGGTGACTGCCAGACTGCCCAGCGTCTCACCATGGTAGCCGTTTGCCAGTGAGATAAAGGTGGTGCGCTCAGGCTGCCCTGACTGCTGCCAGTATTGCAGGCTCATCTTGAGCGCGACTTCGATTGCAGCTGAGCCGCTATCGGCAAAGAAACAGCGTGTGAGTGGTGGTGGCGTCAGATCTACCAGTCGCCGGGCCAATGCTTCGATCGGCGGATGGGTGAATCCCGCCAGCATGACTTGCTCTAACTGCTGCACCTGATCGATGAGTGCGGCATTGACCCGTGGATGGCTATGTCCATGCAGATTGACCCACCAAGAGCTGATCGCATCCAGAATGGGCGTACCGTCAGCCTGATAGAGATAAGCGCCCTGCCCACGTACCACTTCGAGCGGTGGTTGGTCTTGGTGCTGATACATCTGGGTGCAAGGGTGCCAGAGTGGCGAGGTCGTGGTCGGCATAGCAAGAGAGAGTATGGTCAAGCAAAGACAAGGTTATACCATAAAAGCGTAAGCAGCGAGCAGGGCGGCTGTTTACCGAATGCCCAGACAGTCAGTGGTGCATGGATTTCAGCAGTTCAACTACCAGTGACCAGTTTAGACGTGATCGGTTTAGACGTGACCAGTTTAGACGAAGTCATCAGGCGCACCCATCATGGCATGGAGCAGATGTTTGGCTAGGCTACGATTGATGACGTGCTTACCCATGAGGATGGCTCCGCGCAGGGCATGCCGCTGTAAATGTCCCCATGTCCCACCGAGTGTCACGGCTTCGGTCATCAGGCGGTTTTGCCGGATCCAGGCGCGGGCGATCTCCAGACGTCGGGTCTCGTAGGCGGCAAAGTCGCCGGACTGGATCGCATCGGAGAGTGCAATGCCATCGGCGATCCCGAGATTCATGCCGCGTCCGCCGACCGGGGAGTGGACGTGTGCCGCATCTCCAGCCAGCCAGACACGGTCTCGACCATAGTGACTGACATGGGCGAAGGTGATGGTAAATAGACTCTGCTGGATGATGTGCTGTATCGGCGGCAGGTCTTTCGGTAGGTGATTGATCAGGGATGCGGGTGCCATTACCAGACGGACACAGTCATTGAGGCGGATTGCGAGGATAAAGCCTTCATTCAGTATCCATGCGGCCACATCCTCTTCAGCAAAGGGCCAGTCCATGGTGACATCCAGTCCCAGCATTTTTTGCGTCAGTTGCGTTGTGGGGTATTCAAGTCCGAGTAAGGTCCGGGTCCGACTGTGAAATCCGTCTGCACCAATCAGATACTGGCAGCGAATTTTTTCGATTTGCGGTGTTGTGGTGTCTTGAGTACCGTCGCTGTTCGTGATGTATGGTCGCTGGGTGGTGGCGATGACATGGTCGTCGTACTGGACGAGGTCTATCAGTTCTGCCGGCCTGTCGATCATGACGCCATGACGGCGTAACTCATCTTCAAGACATTGCTCAGTATCGCGCTGGGCCAGTTTGATGGGGGGAAACTCGGGATAAATATCCTGAAAATAGGGTTTGCCCGATACCAGCAGTCCATCTTCTCCATAGAGCCGAAAGCCCTGAATCGATGTGCCACGCTCCAGTATCAGAGGTGTTACTCCAAGCGGCGCGAGTAAACTCAGGATATGTGGATTGATCAGGAGTGCGCGTGAGAAAGCCAGCCGGTCCGGATGTTTATCGATGATGGTGACCTGCCGTCCTGCGCGCGTCAGCGCAAGTGCTGCAGTCATGCCGGTGGGGCCTGCGCCTGCGATCAGTACATCTACGTCTTTCATGGCGACTCCTGTGCGTGGATCGACGGATGAAATTGCAGTCTCGTGGAGATGTTATACCCTATTTGCTTTCGCTGCTGTCAAACAGGGCGGTATTCATTAATTGGGCCAAGGCCGGATTTTTGATGGACATGGCGTTGATCACTTGTGTTTGATCAGCTTTGGGGCGATTTTGACTCAGTTTGAATTTAGCCTCGATGTGTGTCATCGGGATTTCAAAAAAGACGATGCCTCGCTTCATGTGATCAAAACGCGCCTGATTAAGCGGAGTGGATTCGTATTGCCCCATTAGTTGGCGTATGACCTTGTCGATATGCGCAGCATCAGTGATCATGCGACTGATGCCTTGGACATGCACGACGGCATAGTTCCATGTCGGGACGCCTTGAGTCGAGGTATGCAATTCGGTTGAGATATAGTCGTGCGGACCCTGAAAAATAACTGTGGCCTTGCGTCCATCCAGCCATTGGCTGTGTGGATTGGCAACTGCAAGATGACCGGTGAGCACGTCACGCTCGTGATCCAGATAGAGGGGAATGTGACTGATGATGGGCTCATCATTGACGATGTGAATCAGGGTGGCAAAGCCGTAGTCGCGGATCAACTGCAAGACGAGTGCGGAGTCGGAGGCTTGGAACGCATCAGGAATATACATGGTCAGTCGCAGGCTTGTGCTGAGGCATACCGACCATGTTAACGGAAGAGACGGCTGATTTAAAACCGTCTGTTCGGGAATAAATGACTTTAAAGACCGATCAGCCTTTAAGATCCAGCACGAGCTGACGGGTCGGCTCGGTCTGATTCATGGTGTAGAAATGCAGAGAAGGTGCACCACCAGCAATCAGGCGCTGACACAGCTTGAGCACGACTTCATGACCGAAGGCGCGGATGCTCTCACTGTCGTCGCCATAAGAGGCCAGCTGCTTGCGAATCCAGCGTGGAATATCGGCACCGGACGAATCAGCAAAGCGGATCAAGTTGCTGGCATTGGTGATCGGCATGATGCCGGGCACGATGGGCGTATGAATGCCACGCTTGGTCAATGCATCGACAAAGTAAAAATAACTGTCGGCATTAAAGAAGAACTGCGTGATACCCGAGTCGGCACCGGCCTGGACTTTTTCCACGAAATGATCAATGTCACGATCAAAAGACTCTGCTTGCGGATGCATCTCAGGATAAGCGGCGACTTCGATATGGAAATGATCACCGGTTGATTCACGAATGAACTGCACCAGATCGCGGGCATAGGGCAACTCGCCCAAACCCACCTGACCCGAAGGCAGGT
>JASLEL010000342.1 GCA_030151145.1 Aquirhabdus sp.
ACTCGATCTCTAGCTCCCCGCCATCATAGCTGTCGGGGTCGGCAAGAAAGAGTGTGGCGGAGATATCGGTGCGCAGATTGCGACCATGATTCGGTGCGATGCGGATCGCGCAATCGACATGACTGCCAAAGGTCATTCCGCCGCTATAGCGATTGAACATCGGGGGATAGACCTGATGTGGCAGGGTCGCGCTGATGAACTGGGGGTGCCGCTCAAGCTGGCTTAAGATCATATCGCCCAGCACTTGCGCAATCTCGGATTGCTCATTCAACTGCTGGTTATGCTTGACGGGTGCGCCCTGATAGCCCGCAGTCACGCGACCATCGACCCAGGCATCACAGGCGTTGTCCAGTTGCAGGCGGATGTGCTGCAACTGGTCGGGGGTTAAGACATTGCGGATATGCAGTAGCATCCGTTCACTCACTCAAGATTATTTAAAGCGATAAGTCGCCGTGATGAGGGCGGTGCGACCGATACCGGGTACCGCACGCCCGCCGTCAGACTGGATCAGGGCATCATAATAACGCTTATTGGTCAGGTTGAGCAGATTGAGGCGTACTTCATATTTAGGCTGATGATAGGCGACCGTGGCATCCCAGCGGGTGTAGGAGGGCACCGAGACTTGATCGATATTGCCTTTAGGCAGGGTGGTGCTGATACCGGTGTTGGCCACATAGCGCTGCGACATGAAGAAGGGCCCGCCACCGATTTCCCATTGTTTGGTGATGTTGTAGGTGGTCCAGAGATTAAAGGTGTCTTTAGGCGTGTTGGCCGGGATACTGCCATCGGTGCCGTCGGTGGTGTGGATCACGTGTGGGTCGAGATGCATATAGCCGCTGCTGATCAGCAGTTGGTCGGTGATCTGACCGGTCGCGCCGAGCGTATAACCTTTGATCAGCCAGTTGCCGTTGGCGGTGTAGGTATTGGTGCCCTGATCGACGTTGTAGACATTGCGCTGCAGTTCATTAAACGCTGCTGCGGTCACCAGCAGTTTGTCATGCAGGAATTCCCATTTACCGCCGACTTCATAGGAGCGGGTGTTGGTCGGTGGCAGGGTCTGCTGGCCGTTGGTCAGGGTCATCTGCTCCAGCTGCGGGTCAAACGAGGTGCCGTAGGAGACGTAGTAGGATTGATCTTCGTCTGGCTGATAGAGCAGTCCGGCACGGCGGCTGGTGAAGCTGGTGTTCTTTTTGGTCTCACCGACCGGCGCGCTGATGGAGTTGTTGATTTCGGCATTGAAGCGGTCATAGCGCATGCCTGCCACGAGCTTGATTTGACTGGTCAGGGAAATAGTATCGTTAAAGTAGGCACCGAGCGAGTTGGCACTGGATTGGGCCAGATTGCCTGCCGACGCCGTCACAGTTGGCAATGAGCCGAACGACGGGGTCATGAGTGGCACATAGCCGATATAGCCGCTCGGCATGCCTGCACCAGTTCGGGTATAGGTCTGGTTGTTGTAGGTGTCGTGGCCGATTTCAAAACCGGTGATCAGCTCATGTGCAAGGCCCAGCGTATTGAAGCGGCTGATCAGGTCGGTCTGGTTGTCAATGCTGCTGTCGGTGATCTTGCGGTCGTGACTCTGCATCGAGACCCAGAGATTGTTGGGATTGTAGTTGCCGAAGGTCGGTGGCGTCAGCATGGTGAATTTTCCACCCTGCAGGGTCGCCAGCGAGTGCGCAGCGGTCTCAACCGCATCGGTGGTGTAGCGGTTGTACTGGGTCTGGTTGCGCAGCTCAAACATATCATTGAAGTGATGCTTGACCGTGGCATTCAGCATGAAGACGTCCTGATCGGTGTGATCGGTCGGCAGACCATAGGTGGTGCGACTCGACGGCGTGATCGGTGCGCCATTCAGAGACTGCACGCCATAGTCGGGCATGTCGTTGTTGTGCTGCAGCAGCGCCGATAGGGTCACTTCGGTCGGCTCACCAATCCCAAAGCGGAAGGTCGGGGCAAAGCCAAAATCTTTGTTCTGCAGGTCATTGCGCGTGGTTTGCAGGTTTTGACCAAAGGCATTGACGCGCATCGCTGAGGTGTCAGAGAGCTTGGTGTTGCTATCCAGCGTGCCGCGTACCCGACCATCGGTGCCGGTGGTGGCGGAGACTTCGGTGAAGTCACTGAGTTTGGCCTGTTTACTCACTTGATTGATCACACCACCGGTTGAGCCGCGACCAAACAGCATCGACGATGGACCTTGCAGGACTTCGACCTGCTCCAGATCAAATACGTCACGGTAGTACTGACCGCGGTCGCGGAAACCATCCAGATAGATGTCGGTGCGGGCAGTGAAGCCGCGCAGGTTGATGTTATTACCGATCTGACCGCCTTCGGCACCGCCGATGGTGATGCCGGGCACATTGCGCAGGGCATCGCTGATCGAGGTGGCTGCCTGTGCCTGCATCAGGGCTTTGTTTACGACGGTGACCGTCTGCGGGATGTCTTTGAGGTCTTTGGCGGTCTTGTCACCGACGGTGGATTTGGTGGGTTTGTAGGTCTTCTGGGTTTTGCCCGTGACGACGACGGTGGCTGTCGCAGTATCCGTGGCGTCATCAGCGTGGACGAGCGGCATGGCGATGAGAGACGAGGTGCCAGCGATGAGCGTGACAAGGGGAAGGGGTTTCAGGACCACGGGACACTCCAGATGACGATAGCTACAAAGAAAGAATAAAGGAAATTTGATTACAAATGATAATCATTATTATTATCGATTTTGCATACAAGCGCAAGCGTGGATTGTGCCAATGTATGAGTTTTGCAAGTCTTGCTGGAGGACGCGTTCGTTTTGGTGTCCATCTGGATAAGCTGGATTAATGATTCAATACACTTTTTAGATGGATGGCGAGTGATGTGTCTCAGATGTGGCGGCATTGTTCATGCGGGTCGATCAGGGCATACGAACCTGGTCTTGATGGGGGATTCGGATTCGTGTCTTACTGGTAGACCCAAGAATAAGGATTTTATGATGAAGTATCTCTTTGCTGCTGTATTGATTGCGCTGTCAGTGCCTGCTTTTGCCGAAGGCTTTGATCACCACCACCATCATCATGGCCGAGACTTTGCCTACCATGGTTCTCATCATGGTCGCGATTTTGCCTATCATGGTTCACATCATGGTGGGGGCTTTGCTCACAACAAAGCACATGGTGATCATGGATCGGATTTCCACAGCCATGGTCGTGGTCATCAATAATCAGAATGCTGTATAGAAACATGTCATAGAAAGAAGCCCGTACACATTGTGCGGGCTTCTCTGTATTTGCTCTATGCGGCTCAATGCTTCATGTCATCGACATGGACCATGCCTTCTAAACATTAGAAGGCAAAGTTAACGTTGGTGGCATTGCTGCTCGAGACATTCACATTGCTGGATTGAGTAGCCCCGCTACTGCTGGTGGCCTGTATGGTGTAGTGGCCTGCAGCGCCACTGTCACCCGTCAGCCCGATCGGCAGGGATGGTGAATAAGAGCCGACCAGTGGTGCGCCTGCAGACAGGCTCATACTGTAGGTGCCGGTATCGAGGTTGGCATTGGTGCTGCTGACGGTATAGGTGCCGCCGTTCGTGCTCTGCTGGGCATTGAGTGTTGCTTGCGCACTGGCAGGGGTCACGACGCCGGTTGCGAAGTTCATGCTGGCATTACCCAGCAGGAATGGCGTGCCAGATGTGGAGATGGTGGTGGTGTTGCTCGCCAGTACCGGGATGCTGCGAATGATACCGGTGGCATGATTGGGCTGTACGATCACGACATCATAACGGCCATTGGTGAGTGTCTGCACGATCGGGGTCAGCACAAAGTGCCCGCTGCTGTCGGCGATGGTGCCTTTGACGATGCTGCCATTTTGCTCGGCGTAGACCGTCGCGCCAGCTTCGGTAGACGGATCGACATAGCCCTCAATGCTGCCACTGACGATCTCGGGCGTAGCGGTCACGGTCGGTTTGAGGCTGTAGCTGCCATTGCCCTGCTGGGCGATGGAGTGGCAGGCATCAAAGTCCACGATCAGATCGACCCGCGTGCCCGGGATGACATCAAAGGAGCCGGTGACTTTATAGCCGCTCTGGGTGGCGCTGGGGGTCGCCAGCGGTTGCTCAATGCCTCCGGTCGGTACGATGGAGTTATTCAGCGTATTGCCCTGATTGGCGGTCAGGAGCAGTCTGACCTGCTCGTAATGTCCGGCAGGCAGAGAGGCCTGACCGATGTTGTAGAGCAGGCCGTTGGTCAGCGAGAGCAGGTCGATCTTGGTGGGCTTGCTGAGGGCGATATCGGTCCATCCGGCATCGTTCTGACCGGCATTGGCGCTTGCGTTCACACGTACCCGATCCACTGTGACATAGACATGGTCATATCCGCAGGAAGGTGCGTCGGTCATCGAGACGTTGACGGTGCCGTTGGTGACTGACGATGTACTACTGTCCCCGCCACCGCCGCCGCCACCGCATGCAGACAGCAGGATGGGCGCTGCCACGGCCATGCCTAGCAAGGCGTAGTTGAATTTTAGATGCTTCAGCGTTAGATGCTTCCATGGTGAGTCATTCAGCTTTTTCATGATGCAACCCTCTATAAATATAGATCGACGACAAGGCGACGGGTTCAACACAAGAACACGTCGTCGTCGAAAATAGCCATGTCGACAGTCGTACTTTCTCAAACAAGGATGCCTAGGGCATCAACGCTTGGAGAAATCCTGTCGATCACATTCATTTATGTCACGCATCGGTCTGATGGTGATGGTTATACGTCCCTAGCTGCGGATGACTCAAAGTATATGCAGCAGGCTTTAGGTGGGCTGGAGGTTGTGTAGGCTAAAAGTAGGGTGAATTGTGATGTTCTGTTGGGTTGTATGGATTATTGTGGCAAATGAGACGCAGGGCCTAATCAAGACCTGCGTGAGCGTGTCTATGCGTCTCTGACACGGCATGGATGTGCATGGCATGCGGTGAGCGGTGTGAGATGACGGCGTGCGATCAGAAGGTGTGATGTGCAGGCGGTGTGGCACCTTCGGGGTAGTGCGCTTCGATCAGCTCCAGCCATCTGCGTTTGGCAGGGGTGTCCGGGCTGCCTTTGAGCCAGACCATGTCGGTGCGCCAGGGAACGGCGGGATCAATCAGATTGGCGACGGACACCTGACTGGTGTCAAGCCGCGACAGGGTGGTGCTGGGCAGGAGTGCAATGCCGATACCGCTCTGCACCATCTCTAAGATCAAGCTGATCTGACCGCTGCGTCCGACGACTTGCGGGGAAAAGCCTTGGCGGCTACAGGCATCGAGGATGTGCTGATTGAGCGTGTAGGATTCTGAAAACAGAATAAAGGGCTCTTCGCTCAAGTCGCTCAGGCGGACATCGCTCTGCTTGCGCCAGCAGGAGTGGCGCGGTGATACCAGTGCCAGCCGGTCGTCGATCATGCGCCGGTGATGATACGTCTGGGAGCAGACCGGCGAGAGCAGGCCGCCAAAATCCAGCTCACGATTGAGCAAGCCTTTTTCGATACCCTTGGAGCCATCTTCAAACAACTGCAGCTCGATCATTGGATAGCGCAGCTTGAAGGCCGAGAGCAGGGGGACAAACAGGGCCGGGCTCAACGGGGTGACACCGATACGCAGCGTGCCACGGGTCAGGCCGTTTAATTCATCCAGTCCCTGTCGCATGCTGTCGATGTTCTGAAAAATCGTCTGTGCATGTGCCAGCACCAGCTCTCCGGCCTCAGTCACTTTGACTTGTCGGCTGTTGCGGTCCAGCAGGGCATGACCCACGGTCTGCTCAAGCTGCTGGATCAGCTTGCTGATGGTGGGTTGGGTGACATACAGGGCATCCGCTGCGCGGCTAAAGCTGCGGGTACGGGCGACGGCTATCAACGCTTCAAGCGCTTTCAGCTCCATAGAACTATTCCAAGATAGAATCAATCAAATAGATATAATTAATAAATCGAATTGTGTCTAAATATTACAATAACTGCTCCAGCATGCAAAGTGAAAGCCGATAAATGTTATCGGGTATCTGCTCTTTGGCAGATGCTTGTGGATCGCCCTGCCTCTGATCAGGTGAGGCGGTCGGGTTTGCTGCTGTGGATGCGGTTTCGCTGTGGGTTAAGAAGATGGTTAATGTCTGAAGGAGGCTGAGATGAAGAGCTTGAGTAGATGGGGCGTGGTGCAGCAGCTGTGGGCGATGAGTGGTGCGCTCTTGTGCGCCCCTCTGGTAGGTCATGCGCAAGCGGTGCCGTTGCCTGTACACGCGGTGCCGGTGCGTGGGACATCGGTACGTGCAGTGACGCTGCCGCGTCACTATCGCAAGGTCACGCTGCATCATCAGACCTATTACTATTTTCAGCATCACTACTATGCCGTGTCGGGGCGCACGCTGGAGCGCATTCCGGCGGCACGTCTGCTTAGCTTCTATTGAGCGTGGTTTTACGACGTTTGCTTACTGCTGACGTTTGCTTTTTTGATGGCGTGTGGTTTACGCACCCGTGTTGAGATGCCTTGAGTGAATATGCTGCAAATCCTGCTGCAAGAGGTGATGTTTTACCTGCAGAAAATCGAGCTGCACAAGTTTGATCTGTGGCTGGAGCGGCTGATCGTCTGGTCGGGTGCGGCTTTTGTCGGTCTGCTCATTGTGCTGTTTATCCGGCTCAATGACTGGGCGCTGAATGCCTTTCACCAGTTGCAGCACGGTCATCTGTATTGGTCACTGGCCCTGACCCCGCTGGGCACCATGCTGGTAGTGTATCTGGTCCGGCGCTGGTTTAGCGGTGCCGAGGGCAGTGGCATCCCGCAGGTGATCGCCAGTCTGCATGCCCCGAAAAACAGTCCACATGTGTCGCGGCTGCTGTCGATGCGGATCGCGCTCGGCAAGATCGGCCTTGGATCGCTGGCGGTACTGTGTGGGCTGTCAACCGGACGCGAAGGGCCGTCGGTGCAGGTCGGGGCATCGGTCATGCATGCGGTCGGGCGGCTGTTGCCCTCTGCGAGCCGCATCTCGCCGCATCAGCTGATGCTGGCGGGTGGTGCGGCAGGCATTGCGGCAGCGTTTAATACCCCGCTGGCGGGGATCGTCTTTGCGATCGAAGAGCTGTCGCGTCAGGTCGAGCAGCGCACCAGTGGCGTGATGCTGACGGCCATCGTGATCGGCGGCATGATCTCGACCTCGCTCCAGGGCAATTATCTGTATTTCGGTCATCTGCATATCGAGCATGTGCGTCCGTCGGTGATCCCGCCCCTGATCGGCTCGGCCATCCTTTGTGGGGTCTTGGGTGGGCTATTTAGCAAGACCCTGATCTGGTTTGCGGTGCAGCCCGGTCTGCTGCAGCGCCTGAAGCAGCGCTCTCCGGTGCTGTTCGCTGGCGCGTGCGGTCTTGGGGTGAGCCTCCTGTCATGGTGGACGCTGGGGGATATCAATGGCTCAGGCTATGGCATCACCAAGCATATGGTGATGCAGGGGCAGGGCATGGACTTAAGCTTTGCACCTCTGAAAGCCTTGGCGACGCTGCTGTCGTATTTTAGTGGTGTGCCGGGTGGTGTATTTGCACCGTCACTCGCCATCGGGGCGGGGATTGGCAATGATCTGCATCTGCTGTTTGGCAGTGCCTATAACTCACATCTGATCTATGCCTTGTGCATGGCGAGTTTCTTGAGTGCAGTGACGCAGGCACCGATCACCTCGGCCATCATCGTGATGGAGATGATCGATGGGCATGAGATGGTCTTAAGCCTCGTCGCGGTGACGCTGATCGCCAGCATGGTCTCGCGCACACTGTCCCAGCCCCTCTACCATACCCTAAGTCATCCGCTCAAGCCGCCTGCACCTGCCGCGGATTAGCTGTTTTTAAACAGTAGGATGACTCCGATAGTACGGGTTTAGGTCTGCGTGGAATGCTGCTCTGCTTCTCGCAATTCGGCATGCATGAAGGCCATCACCATGCGGGTCTGGGCGCGTACCATGTCATCAAAGGTCAGCATGGGACTGGGGATGATCAGGTAGCGCAGCACATTAAAGATGCCGCTGTTGATGCAGACATAGAGGGTGGGGATAAAGTCGGTGATCTTCAGATACTGCGGGTGATGCTCCATGTACTGCATGATCAGCCTCATCAGCACCAGCTCGACCTGATTGATATGCTTGACGTAGTTCATGTCGCTGGCATAGCGCAGAAAGATCAGATAGCGCTGGTCGCGCTGAGAGAGAAAGTCGCGGAAGCGATAGAGGATGGTCTCAACAGCCTGAGCCAGCTCCATCTGGATAATGCCGGGGGTCAGCGCCTTGAGCATGCCATACAGCTCATCGACGAAGTGTTGGCTCATCGCCTCGTAGATGGCTTCTTTGTCATTAAAATACTCATAGACCGAACCCACGCTGACCCCTGCCAGATCTGCGATATGACGCGTAGACGTGCCCATGACACCGTAGGACATGATGGCGCGAAAGCCGGCATCAATGATGTCTTCGACGGTCTGTTTGGCACGGAGCTGACTGGGTTTGCGGGTCATAGCGGCAGCCTGAATAAGTACAGCAAGGATAGCGGAATCTGAACAATATCCGAATGATTTGTCAGAAATCCGAATAGTTCGTCAGTTTATTTTCAGTTACTATATGTAGAATTTGCACTTGCAAAAACTATCATTTCTGTTGATCTGTTCCTGCCAAAGACTATTCCCATTCCCTCCGCTACTATCTCGATGTTCGCGTGCGGCGTTTTGCTGTGCGCATGCTGTCTCTGAATATTTGGTTTTTTGACTTTATAGTCCCTGAATTTATTCCCTGTAGTCGTCATTCGATGAGTCAATCCCGGAGGATTGCATC
>JASLEL010000362.1 GCA_030151145.1 Aquirhabdus sp.
GGCAATCGTGCCGGCCGCTTTGAAAAAACCGGTAAACGTTTTGCCTATCCTCTGGCACAGGTATTGGCACATCAGCAGGTGCTCGGGCGTGTGGTGCTGATGGGCAATGCCGCCCACACGCTGCATCCTGTCGCCGGACAGGGCTTTAATCTCTGCATCCGTGATGCGCAGGTCCTGACCCGTACACTGCTGGCCCAGCACGAAGCCGAGCGTGATCTGGGTGAGCTGGAAGCCTTAAAAGCCTATGAAGCAGCTCGACTGGTTGACCAGAAGCGGGTGATCCGTTTCTGTGATTCGATTGTGCGGGGATTCAGCAATAGCAATCCGCTACTGCGGTTAGCCCGTAATACCGGTCTGATCGCGTTTGACCTGATCCCGGGTGCCAAACAGATGCTGGCAACCTATGCGATGGGCCTGAAGGTATGACGACACTTCACTCGACCTCACATTCTGCAGAAACAGTCATCGTCGGTGGCGGTTTGGTCGGTGGTTTATGTGCATTGTTGCTTGCACAAGCCGGTGTGGATGTCGTGCTGATCGATGCCGCACCTGCACGAGATGTAGCTGTGCATGAGTTGCAATGGCAACTGAAACGCGATGCACGAGTCTGGGCTTTAAGTCCAGCCAGTCTGCATCTCTTGACTGCGGCTGGTGTGTGGTCGGAGATTGAGCGTCATGCGCCTTATTATGCGATGCAGGTATGGTCGCAGGATGGGGCGGGTCAACTGGCGTTTGGCGATAGCAGTCATATGCAGACTGATCGGCCACGTCATCAGGAAGTACCTCTACTCGGCAGTATGGTTGAGCCTAGCGTGCTTGCGGTGGTCATGCAGCGACTGCTACAAGAGAGGCTTGGTAATCGTTATCTGCTGAGCAGCCGCGTCAAAGGGCTGGAGCGCTATAGCCAAGATTGGGCTGTCACTCTCGAAGATGGTCATATCTATCGAACGCCGCTCGTGATTGGCGCCGATGGTGCAGGATCTGTCATCCGCCAATGGGCGGGTATCCGTACGGCAAAGCTGGATTACCATCAGCATGCCCTGACCTGCGCCATCCGGACCGAGCGGCCCCATCAGGGCATCGCCCGGCAAGTCTTTCTGCCGACAGGTCCATTAGCCTTTCTGCCGCTGGCTAATCTGCGCACTCAGAAAGCCGATGAGCAGGACCATTGGCAATCTGTGGTCTGGTCGCTGCCCACTCCGCTTGCGCAAGATCGTGCGGCATGGACCGATCCACAGTTGATGGATGCCATGGCGCATGCCAGTGGTTTTGTGCTGGGCAATATCACTGCGATTGAATCGCGTGGAATCTTTCCCTTACGCGCACAGCAAGCGCACCATTACCATTTGCCGGGGCTGGTGCTGATTGGCGATGCCGCCCATGTTGTACACCCGATGGCAGGCCAAGGTGTCAACCTCGGCTGTCTGGACGTCGCCGCTTTGGTCGATGTATTGCTGCATGACCGTGCGCGTGGATTATGGGCACATGAGCAGACGCTCGGCCGTTATGAGCGCGCCAGAAAACTGCCGAACAGCATCATGATGCATGGACTGTCTATATTGGACTGGCTGCAGCGCAGTGATCTATCATCGCTGATGTGGTTACGTGGGGAAGGCATGCATGCGGTTCAGCAATTGCCATTTATACAGCAATGGTTGACCCAGCAGGCGAGTGGTCTGCCCATGCTTAAAGGCACACGTTTTCAGACGCCGGGATGATCTGTTTGTTTTTGCTTATTTTTTATCAATATAACGCCGTTTGAGTATCATTCTTGATCATATTGTATAAAAATTGGAAGGTCTGGGTTTGGGGCGGTAATAAAAATCAAACGAACTAGCATGATTCAATTTATTCAACAAGACTAGCGCGTAAAGATGGCTCTTGCTAAAGTTAAACATACCGGACAATCCCTTGAATTTGGCATATAACCGGCACATGTGCTGACCTTGATCAGGGATGTTCGTCGACAGATCAGATGCGATGGATGTCAGGTAGAAAAGAGGTATATAAGGAGAAATTGATGAGCAGCAATGAATACGATGATTACGAAGGCGTCGATCCCAATGAAGATCCAGCAGAGGACGAGGATCTCGAGGATGTCGGTGCTGCGGTAGAAGCAGAAGAAAGCGAAGAGGGCGCTGCTGCCACCAGCAAGGCTGAAGGTGAGGGTCGTCCTGCGGCAGATGATATTGCCGAAGCTGAGAGTCTCTCGCCCAGCGCAAAACGCAGTATTCGTCAGCAACTTGAAGACGAGGTTGCCCGTTTCCTTGCTCAGGGTGGACACATCAAAGAAGTGCCTCCCGACGATAGCATCCGCGATTGAGTTAAATCAGGGAACCTCATATGCAGGTTCCCCTCGACTTTGATGCTTATATTTTTAAAGACTGATTAAAAGCCACTAAGGGCTGATCGTCCGCGCAACCACGGAGTGGATGTTGCTTGAGAGACTCTTGTTCAAGAGATGCCTGTTAAGCAGGACTTGTTTTAATCACTCTCGCCTGATTGGGCTTTGATCATCAGGGCGCGCTGGTAAAGTTCGTTCTTTTTGATGCCTGTCAGATCCGCAGCCAACTGCGCAGCGGCTTTGACTGATAAATCCTGTAAAAGCCGCTGCAGCAGTCGATCCGTTGCCGCAGTATCTTCTTGTACTTGATCCTGATCATAGCCTGCCACCACCAAGACAATCTCTCCACGCTGCTGATTGGTATCTGCGGCTACAAAGTCGGCTAATTGGCTCAATGTACTTTTTTTGATGGTTTCAAAGGTCTTGGTGATTTCGCGGGCCAGACAGACCCCGCGCTCAGCCCCAAAGATCTGGGTCAGATCCTGTAGGCATTCCACGATACGATGTGGTGCTTCATAAAAAATCAGCGTGCGTGGATCGTTTTTCAATGCTTCTAAGGTTTGCTTGCGGGCATGGGATTTGGCCGGTAAAAAACCTTCAAAACTGAACCGGTCACTGGGCAATCCCGACGCGGACAGTGCCGCGATGGCCGCACACGGTCCAGGCACGGGCACGACACGGACATGGGCATCGTGTGCGGCGCGGACGAGTCGGAAGCCCGGATCGCTGATCAGAGGCGTGCCGGCGTCACTGATCAATGCAATGTCTGCTCCGCTGATCAGACGCTGAATCAGTTCCTGAGCTTTATGGCCTTCATTATGATCATGACAGGCTGTTGTTGGCGTTTGAATCAGAAAACTTGAGAGCAATTTACTGGCGTGACGTGTGTCCTCGGCTGCGATCAGTTGACAATCCTTTAAGGTCTGCTTCGCACGCGGAGACAGATCCTCCAGATGCCCGATTGGTGTCGCAACCACATAGAGCGTTCCACTCATAGCATTTGTCTCCGCAAAAAAATCAGGCGTAGACCCGATGGAATGTAGTATAGGTCTGACGCCAGCCACTGAGTATTGAGATTTCAGATGGCAATCAAGGCGGGCATGATGACGCGATTGAGTCAAAACATCAAATATTTATGCACATCGCGCCGCAGGTGAATCCGCAAATGAAAAAGCAGGGTTAAAAATGAGGATATATGGCTTATTTTTCGCTTGATACTTTCATCGTATATGCATACACATTCACTAAAGTGTGATTTAAAAGACATGTAGGATGTCTTAGGATAAATGATCCAACCCTGTAGGATCACATCAAAACAGCTGGTTGCGGTTTTATATTTGTACAAGATGAACCGGATCAATCTAAGGTCTATATGAGGAACCGGCACCATGCGTCATTCGGTCTGGAGTTTTTTTCATGTCAAATCTGTGTCATCCGTTTTTTGGGGCAGTTCCGTCGCTATAACGCGCGGCGTGCGCTGGTTTCCGGTGATTGTGGCCAGTGCGCTGTGGTCTGCAAGTGCCTCGGCTGAGATTCTGGTTCTGCTACCCGAGCATGGCCCCTTGGCGTCGGCGGGCGCCAGTGTGAAGGAAGGCCTGATGGCGGGATATATGTCTTCCATCAGGCGACCTGAGTTGCGCTTTGTCGATAGTAGCGATCAGCCAATGGATATCCTCTTGGCTAAAGAAGTGCGGCCCACGACTGAGCTTGTCATCGGTCCACTGGAGCGCGATAAAGTGGGTGAACTGGTGAATCTGACCCCGACCGTTCCGGTACTGGCGCTGAACGAGGTCATGCAATCGCAGCATCTGGTCTGGCAATTTGCCTTGGCACCTGATGAAGATGCGACCGCATTGCTCAAAGCCATGCGGGCCGATGGCGTGAAACGTCTGACCGTATTGACAGAGCCCCGGTTTACTGGTGGTGAGCGTTTTAAAGAAGCTCTGGCACAGCAATCCAAGTTTAAAATGGATGACAGTACAAGTATTCCCAAGTCTCTGGGTGCAGATCAGGGGCTGCTGGTCTTCGGCAATAGCACTTGGGTCAGTCATTTGCGACTACCCGCTAATCATGTATATGCATCAGCGGCAATTTTTGATCGTCAGGTGCCGCTGCCGATGGGAATCGCGTTTTGCGATACGCCTGCGCTGTTTCGGGCGGACTGGTCTGAGTTGAATGAACTCAATAAAACCAAACCGGCATCCAGTACCGCGATGCGCCTGCGTGCCTTTGGTGCTGATAGCTGGCAGATTGCATTATTGATTCTGGATCATGCGCTCAGTGCACGCTTTGCGGGTCGTACTGGACTGATCAATATGACTGGTGAGCGCATTGATCGCGCTCCCGTCTGTTTTCACACCGATAAGACCGGCGTGTTGCCACACTAATCTGTATCAAACTGGGATCAGGATGACATATAAGGACATGCAATGACGGTAGGCCACTCTACCAGCCCAACACATCAGATCGGGCAGCGTGCAGAGGAGTATGCATGGCAATTCTTGCAACAGCAGGGATGTGTATTGATCCGGCAAAATTATCACTGCCCTTGGGGCGAGATTGATCTGATCGTGCGTTTGCGCCAGATACTCATCTTTGTCGAGGTCCGCGCGAGACGAACCGATCATTTTGGCGGGGCTGCTGGCAGTGTAACGAAAGCCAAACAGCGTAAGCTCGTGCAAACGGCGGCGCATTTTTTGCAGCAGTTTCCAGAGTATGCTGATGATGACTGTCGCTTTGATGTAATTGCGATGTCTTCATCGACAGATGCTGAACGTGCGCTACAGCATCTGGAGTGGATACCTGCGGCTTTTGATGCGATGACGGATTGACGTGCGCGTTACATGGTGATGTTGAATTAACACAATTTCCGCATTTTTTCCGCTTCAGGTTTGCTAGACTCTAGCGCTTATG
>JASLEL010000384.1 GCA_030151145.1 Aquirhabdus sp.
TGCGCTGTTTGCCTGGCATGCCATCGAAGAAATGGAGCATCGGGATGTCGCCTACGATGTGATGCAGGACGTCGCCCATGTGCCTTATGGGTTGCGCGCACGTGCCTTGGTGATTACCAGTATGCTGATGGGGACCTTTACCCTCTACCGCACCAACATGATGCTCAAGTCCGACGGCTTCAGCCGCCGTGAGCGCATCAAGCTGATGCGTGAAGGCATCTCTTGGGCCTTCGGCAAAGACGGTATCCTGACCGCCATGAAAAAACCCTACCTCGACTGGTTCCGCCGCGACTTCCATCCGAGCCAGCATCCTGTCGTGGCTCAGTATCCGGTATGGCTTGAGGCACTGGCCCACACCAACGATCCGATTCAGGCCGGTGAAGCCTTCTGGGCGGCTGGACGTTAATCCAGCCCCATCCGCACCTCTGCCCCATCCGCATCATTGTGGTGATTCTCAACCGAGATCACCACACATCTCTACGCCCTACCTCACAAAACATCTCCAAACCAGATGACAGCTTATATCCGGTTTTGCGAATTGCTTTCTTATTTAGCCTGTCCTTTATAATCCTTGACCGTCCAGACTAAACTGTAGCCCCAATCGTCGCCATCGTCCCCATATTCAAAACCGGCACATAAATCCCCAAAAAACTGTACTGGTAAGTACGGATAACAACTTATAGAACTCAAGGGTTCAGTAAATATTAACCACATTTAAATATTTAAAATCAAATATATAACCAAATTACACTTTTAGTTCAAAAAGTGAATCAAAGCAAAATTGATGCCTGTTTTTTAGCCCGTTTTGTACGCAGAGTGCTTGTATAAATCTGCGGTTCTTGTAGAGTAAATCGCAAGACTGCACCCGATGAGAAATTGCGCAATCAATATCCCATTCATGCGTTTCAACTGATGACTGTTTTTTTTGGACGAAATAAATGTCCTTCGGGTTGGTAAAAATGAATGATCTATCGTCAGATAAAAACAGGCTATCGCCATCTGCAGCCAAGCTGACTCCGCTACTGCTCACCCTTCTGGTCATGGGCGGCTGTGCCACCATCACCGGCGTTGATCCGGATACCCAGCCGCATGCGATCCAGAGCCGGGACTTTGTGCCGGCTGACAATGGTCAGTGGCCTGCGGCTGTCTGGTGGCAGGACCTGCACGACCCACAGCTCGACACGCTGATCGGACTCGCCCTCAAAGACTCGCCCGATATCGCTGTCGCTGAAGCCCGCGTGCGTCAGGCGGCCGCCGCTGCACGCAACGTCTCGGCCAATACCGGCGCCAAGCTTGACGCCAATGGTTCCTTGAGCCGCACGCGCTACAGCGCCAACAGCTTCTACCCGCCGCCCATCGGTGGCAGTACCCGCGATGACGGCGAGCTGTCGCTGAATTTCTCCTATGACTTCGACTTTTGGGGCAAGAACCGTAAAGCACTCGCCGCCGCACTGGGCCGCGATGCCGCCAGCCGTGCCGAAGCCGCAGGTGCCGCCGCATCACTCTCAACCGCAGTTGCGAGCAGCTACTATCAATGGCAGGTGCTCAATCAGCGTATCGTTGTGCAGGAGCGCATCGCGCGAGCACAGACGCATCTGCTTGAGATCGAGACCAAGCGTATGGCCGCTGGACTCTCCTCCGGCAGCGATGTTGCGCCCTTAAGAGCCAACGCTGCCCAGCCCGTGCAGACCTTGGTGCAGTTGAAGTCCGAACGCGAACAAGTGCTGGCACAACTCAAATCCCTCGTGGCAAGTCCTGACTTCCCGACACTAACCACGTCACCCCTGCCAGTCATCAAAGATGGTCTGCCGTCCAACCTGCCACTGGATCTGGTATCCCGTCGCGCCGACATTACGGCGGCCCGTGATCGGGTACAGGCCTCAGTGAGTGACGTAGACTCTGCCAAGGCCGCCTTCTACCCCGACGTCAACCTCTCGGCCTCTGTCGGTCTCTCGAGTCTGGCGATGGGACGTCTGTTTGATGCCTCCAGCAAGCAGGCCGGTGTGACCCCCGCCATCCATCTGCCGATCTTTGATGCCGGACGCCTGCGCGCCGGACTTGAGAGCCGACGGGCGGATGTAGACTTGGCCGTGGCCCAGTACAACCAGTCGATCCAGAACGCGATCAACGATATCAATCATGCCGCCCTGCAGGCCCAAGGCGCATATGATGAGGCCGAGCCACTGGCCCATCAGATCCAAGCCCGTCAGCATGATATCGACAACACCAGACAGCAGCTCAAGGCTGGCCTTGCCGATGGTCGCGCCTTGTCGAGCCGGGAGCTACAAAAAGCCCTGCTCGATGATCAGGAGATCACCCGTCAGGGACGCGCACTACAAGCCCATGTCGATCTAATCAAAGCCCTAGGCGGAGGCTATCGCGACGATGCTGCCGCGACGACCGCCCAACGTCATCAGCGTATGACGACCGGCATTCTGACCCACTAATTTCCTGCATCCTAATCGGAGTCCATCATGGCCGAGTCCACCCCCACTACCCCCGCCGATGCAGGGAGCACTACACCCAACGGCAACGGTAAGCGTAAATCAGTCCTGCTGATCATCGCATTGATCTTTATCAGCATCGCGGTGCTGTATGCGCTGTATTATTTCCTCTATGCCCAGTACCACGCCGAGACCGACGATGCCTATGTCAATGGCAATCTGGTCTATATCAATTCGCAAGTGAATGGCACCGTGGTCGCACTGGGTGCCGACGATACGCAGTCGGTCAAGCGCGGCCAGCCGCTGATCACGCTCGAGGGCGCCGACAGCCATGTCGCAGTCGCAAGCGCTGAGGCCAAACTCGCCGAGACCGTGCGCCAGATCCGCCAGCAATATCGCGGTACCGATGAAGCCAATGCCGTCGTCAGCCAGCGTCAGACCGAGCTGGATCGGGCCAATGATGACCTGAAGCGCCGCCTGCAGCTGTCCGGCACCGATGCCATCACGGCGGAGGACGTGGCCCATGCCAAGGCCGCCGTCGCCACCGCCAAAGACGCCCTGACCGTCGCTCAGAAGCAACTCGCCTCCTCCCAAGCTGCGGTCGAAGGCACCACCCTGCATGCGCATCCCTCGGTCCTGCAAGCGCGGGCTGACTTTGTGCAGGCGTATATCTCCGATCAGCGTAATGTGATTCCGGCTCCAATTGACGGCTACATTGCCCGTCGCTCGATTCAGGTCGGTCAACGTGTGAGCCCGGGTAATAACCTGATGGCCATCGTGCCGCTCAATGCACTGTGGGTGGATGCCAATCTGAAAGAAAACCAACTGCGCAATGTCCGTATCGGTCAGCCTGCTGAAGTAGTAGCGGATCTGTATGGCAGCCATGTCACCTACCATGGCAAGGTCGCCGGGATCTCGGCAGGGACCGGTAGTGCCTTCTCGCTGCTGCCGCCGCAGAACGCGGTCGGCAACTGGATCAAGATCGTGCAGCGCGTGCCGGTCCGTATCGCACTCGACCCCAGTGAACTGAGCAAATATCCCCTGCGTGTCGGCATGTCGACC
>JASLEL010000072.1 GCA_030151145.1 Aquirhabdus sp.
CCATCGTGGTCATCGAGGGCGAAGTCAGCGAGCGTGAAGGCTTTGATCGTCCCGTAGGGCGACTGCGTAAAGTCTTAACCATGAATAATATCCGCAGCAAACGGGCTGAAGCCATCGTCCTGAAGCTGCCGATGGATCAGGTCACACCTCATCTCGCCAGTCAGTTGCAGGATTTCCTGCAGCCCTACATCCCCGCCATTCATGATACCGAAGACCCACCTCGTCGGATTCCTGTTCATCTTAAGTTAGATCATCTCTATGCTGATGTCATGTTAAGTGTTGGATCACGCTGGTATATTTTGCCTGATGATGAATTGCTGAAATCCTTGCGCCTCCACTTTGGCAAGACCGCGATCCATGTGTCTTATCAGCGAAAAACATAGACATAACAGAGGAATACAGCACAATCTCATCCACGGTGCTGAACAGGGATCACACGCCTATAGACCTCTTATCGATCCAGCGCGATCAATTCGGATGTGCATCTCCTCAATTTACAAAAAATGTGGAGATTATTGTAATAAGATATAAATGCTTTTCAGCTGTGGTATTTACCATAGTCTGAAAAAACAGTATGTTGTATTTGGAAAATATCCAAATGGTTTGCGAGTGGCAGAGTGCATGTGTGCACGCGACACCGCAACCGCTGAGGACGACCATAAACAGCCCTCAGGCGAGTAGATATAGAGTCAAGATAAGTCAGTTGCCACGGAATAGGCAGCCAATACGCGGTCAGGGACTAGCAAAACATAATGACACAGGACACGCAGGCGAGAATAATGATGCATAACGAACCCATCAACATGACACAGCTCAATGAGCTTATCAGCCTGCTCGATCAAGGCATGGGCGATCTTTGCACGCATTATCTGACCGATAGCCAACGCGATATGGATAATATCCAGCTTGCCTATGCGCAGTTGGATGAGCCATTGGCGATCACTTCCGTACAATCGCTACGCGGTGCCAGCGGCAATATCGGTGCAACCGTATTAGAGGATTTGTGCCGCCAGCTTCAACTGGAATGTAAATCCGGCCGGCTCGCCTCCAGCGATGTGATCATTCAGTCGATCCGCGAAGAACTGCATCGGGTGCGGTTGTTCCTCTCGGCCCAGTTCCATTGACAGCCGAGCGCTAATTCGCCGGGTTCGATTCAAAGTCAGCTGATCCAACCTCAACGGATCGCCCAGACCTCTGAGCCATCGCTTGATCAGATCACCGCATGGACCGTATCCCGCATCTCTATATCGGACCTCATCTGAGACCTGATGATATAGGGCTGCGGATTCATACTAGGCATATGGCGGCATTTCCCCTATCATGTAGCCCCTTTTTGAATTCACCGAGTTTCGTGCCGTGGTCATGCCTACGCCCGCACCCGCCCAGCTTTCTGTCCTTGATCGTATTCGTATCGTGATGGTCAACACCACCCTGCCTGCCAATATTGGTTCGGCCGCACGCGCTATGAAAACGATGGGACTGTCACGACTGGTTCTGGTCGACCCCAAACTATTTCCAAGCGGCGATGCGACCGCGCTGGCATCTGGTGCTGCCGATATTCTGGATCATGCGACCGTGGTCGGCAGTCTTGAGGAGGCCATTGCAGACTGTGTACTGGTCTTTGGCACCAGTGCACGCAGTCGTACCATTCCATGGCCGCTGCTGGATGCACGCACGGCGACCCGACTCGCCATCCACGATACTCAACATGGCGATATCGCTATCGTCTTTGGTCGTGAAGACCGCGGACTAACCAATGAAGAGCTCGCACTCGCGCACTATCACCTGACCATTCCGGTCAACGCCGAATATGGCGTACTCAATGTAGCGGCAGCGATTCAGGTCATCTGCTATGAACTCCGCATGCATGCGCTGGATAAGATCACAGCACAGCCATCCGACAGCACAGACATATCCGCACCACAAATGCCGATCCTGCAGCACATGAGCTGGGATGAACCCTTGGTTGATCAGGCCATGATGCAGCAGTTCTATCAGCATCTCGAATCCATGTTGACCAGTATTGATTTTCTCGATCCGGATAACCCGCGACTACTGCCACTGCGGCTGCGGCGGCTGTTTGGCCGTATACGGCTCGACCGGATGGAATACAGCCTGCTGCGCGGCATATTTGGGCGCGTACAAGCCTTAAGTCAGGGGCAGTGGCCACCTGCATCCATGCAGCATAAAAATAAGACCGAAGTCGCGACCAAAACAGAAACTGACGTACAGGATTCGAGCATTCAGAAATTTTGAACCCGGATGTCAATAGAATCACGCCAACCCGCTTAGAAAAAAGAGTAATATATATAGCGAATCTTACAATAATGCCTCGCGGCAGGCGGTGATGATGTTCAAGCAACTACGCGAAGATATACAGGCTGTTTTTGACCGTGATCCGGCTGCCAGAAGCGCCTTTGAAATCTTGCTGACCTATCCCGGCGTACACGCTGTCATGCTGCACCGGGTCGCACACCAGCTCTGGCAACATCAGATGAAAGGTGCTGCACGCGGACTGTCCATGGTGAACCGTTTTCTGACCGGGATTGAAATACATCCGGCAGCACGCATTGGCCGGCGCCTGTTTATCGACCATGGCATGGGTGTCGTGATCGGAGAAACTGCAGAGATCGGCAATGATGTCACGCTTTACCACGGCGTCACGCTGGGGGGCACGACCTGGCAAAAAGGCAAGCGTCACCCCACCCTTGAAGATGGCGTCGTCGTCGGTGCTGGTGCCAAGATTCTGGGGCCATTTACCGTAGGCAAAAATGCCAAGATCGGCTCCAATGCCGTCGTGACCAAAGCGGTGCCCTCCGAAGTCACCGTCGTCGGTAACCCCGCCCGTTATATCGATCGTCACGCAGAAGAAAACAAAAAAATCAACGGCACACTCAATGCTGCAGAGCATCAGCAGATTCTGGACTATGCACAGTCCATCGGCTTCCAGCCTTATGCACTGGCACCCAATCTGCCTGATCCCATGGTCGATGCGGTGCGTACCCTGCTCAATCACTTGCAGTCCACCGACCAGCGGCTGGATGCGTTATGCAAATCCGTCCAGCAGATCAATCCATCCTTCTGTGATCAGAAGTGTCAACCCTTGTCTGTTGATGATTTTGCCATCATTCAGGAACATGACAAAGCCAGTCACTCCTGATAAACACAGGATCAAAACCCGCTTTTCCCCCTCACATGTTTGAAGCAAAAACAGGTCGTTATCACGAATAAACGGCCTGTCTTTGTTGCTTTAGACCCACATCATCCGTATGCAAACGGATACGGTTTCACTGTTGTCATTTCTGTTTTTTTAGCTATAGTCATGACTATTCGCATGGATATCGCACCTGACCGCATGTGTCCGACATCCGATCATTCTCACCCAATGGAACAGGAAACTTTAGAACCATATGAGTATCCAGAATCATC
>JASLEL010000105.1 GCA_030151145.1 Aquirhabdus sp.
ATCGGTATTGTCCCCGTGTAGCTTATACTCGGCCATCCATAGTGTATTCACCGCCCGTGCCGCTTGCGCACGTGGGGTCAGTACGTCGCACAGGGCAAAAGCTTCTTCTTTAAAGGGTACCGTGACGTTTAAGCCATTACCGCCCGCAGCAAAGAAATCCCGTACCGTCGTCGCAAAGCCATCCAGTGGTGCAAGGATACGCTCGTACGTGAGTGCAATGCCGGTCGCTCGACCAAAGGCATGGTGGATATCGGGAGAACGGCTGTGATTGATGGGGTTGCCGACGACGGCGAAGGTCTTGCTCATGATGGGTTATTGGGGCTTAAACAAAAAGACTGCGCGTAGTGTACCTGAAAAATCATCAGGTTTAGCCACGCCGTCTCTGAAGTAAGACGGCGTGGTTTGATGCGATCTGGAACGACTTTGGAGGGATTGAGTTCAATGATTGAGCTTAGGCTTTGTCTCGTTTCAGCCAGTCCTTGGGCGGGGTGAGGAAGTCCGGCACCAGACGCGACTCGGGTGAGTCGGCTTCCCATTCGGGACGATAGTGCCAACTGACCAGATTAGGCAGGCTGACGAGGATTGATTCGATACGCCCACCGGTCTGCAGGCCAAACAGCGTACCGCGATCATAAACGAGGTTGTACTCGACATAGCGTCCACGGCGATAGAGTTGAAACTCGCGCTGGGCTTCGGTGTAGGGTGTGCTTTTACGCCTTTGGACGATAGGCAGGTAGGCATTCAGATAGCCATTGCCCACGGCCTGCATAAAGGCAAAGCAGCGCTCAAAGCCGCCTTCATTCAGATCATCATAAAACAGGCCGCCGATACCGCGATGCTCGTCGCGGTGCTTGATATAAAAATAACGATCACACCACGCTTTGTAGTCATCATAGACCTGCTCGCCAAAGGGCGCGCAGAGGTCATGTGCCGCCTGATGCCATGCCACGCAGTCGTCATGCACCGGATAATACGGTGTCAGATCAAAGCCGCCGCCCATCCACCATATGGGTTCCATGCCGGGCTTCTCGGCGACGAAGAGGCGGATGTTGGCGTGGGAGGTCGGGATGTGCGGGTTCTTGGGATGGATGACCAGTGATAGACCCAAAGCCTGTGCCTGCGCGCCTTCGATCTGTGGATGGCGCGCAGTGGCTGAAGCGGGTAGATGACGGATCTGGATGTGGGAGAACATCACGCCGCCTTTCTCGATCAGCTCACCGCCCTGTAGCACACAGGACCGGCCACCACCGCCCTCGCTACGACTCCAGTCATCTGGAGTAAAGCTGGCTGTGCCGCCTACGGATTGCTCTTCCTGCTCAAGCGCCGCACAGATGCGTGCCTGTAGATCCTGTAGAAAGTCGCGTACCCGCGTGATGTCACTCGCGGTCGGGCTTGAGCATGGGGCGGGGCTGGATGATGTGCTCGTTGCGTTCATGGTGTACTCGGTATAGCGATCATAGGGTCATCTTAAAGCAGCCCGGTGGTGCTGTCTTGATCCGGATCAAGGTGCGGACACTGTGGGCGCGACTGGGGTTAAATGAGTCGCCCGGCCATGCTGCCAAAAACGCGGTGCATTGTCGTCATCCTGACTCTCGCATCCTGAGCAGAGATAATCACGGCCGTGGACGTTCAGCATGCTGAGGATGGCAAGCATGATCAGGACTTTAAAAGGCAATTGCCACGATGACCATGGCGAGGGCGTCTGCTGCGGGATCCGTATGTGGTCGTCGGGTAGGGCTGCGATCAGCCATGCAATCAGGACGGTGCTGAGCACCTGACTGAGCGGATAGACGAAGACGCCTGACAGCAAACTGTCTATGGACAGTGCGACCACACCGGCAACGATGAAGGCGGGCAGCACGGTAAAGTGGCGCAGTGTGCGTAGCAGGAGCGGGATGGACAGGCCGATCACCAGCAGCGCCGACATGCCCCATTCGCTCAGAAGCTGGAGCACGATGTTATGCGGGTGACCATTGAGCATCCAGGGATTGCTGATGATGAAGTGATCGCCGCCGACGCCCAGTAAGGGGTGATTGATCCAGAGATGAATGGCTTTGAGCCACAGCTCGTTGCGCTGGGAGCTGTCCGAGCGCAGGAGCGTATCTGCAATCATCGAGGGTATCCAGTGGGCGACAGCGGCATAGCCCAGCGCTGCAAGCACCAATGAGATGAGCGGCAGGCGCAGTCTGTGCCAATGATCCCGGCGCAGACTGACGATCACCAGACCAACGAAAATACTCAAAAATCCTGCACGTGCGCCGTCCAGCGAGAAAGCCAGCAGGTAGATGCTCGACAGCAGATAAATGACAACGGTGATCGTACGTTTGGCACTGGTGCGGCTATAAAATGCAGGGTCTAACCAAGCGGGTCGCTGCCACAGCAAAAATAGACAGGGCAGCAAGGCATCGTCCAGCATGCGGATATTGCTGAATGCACCATGCCATGAGCTCGCCGTCAGGCCATGCCAGTGATCGATCATGCATTGTGGCAGAAAAATCAGCGTCAGCATGGGAGCGACTGCAATCGGTGCCGTGATGTATCCGACATGCACGGGATAGCGTCTATACATCTGTGATTGCGTATAGATGGCGGCCCCCAGCAGAAAATAGAGTGCAGCATCAGTCGCGGCCCGTGCCGGTGATGCTGAC
>JASLEL010000115.1 GCA_030151145.1 Aquirhabdus sp.
ATTCCCATGGCTGACCAATACAGAGCTTAAAGCCAACCGGCTTGCCCCCTGACAGCTCGCGTAACTGCTGGACAAACTGGATCAGCTCACGCGGCGTGGTAAATGCCGTATGAGCGGGCGGGGAGATACAGTCCTGAGCGACTGGAATGCCACGTGTATGCGCGATCTCTGGCGTCACCTTACCGGCGGGCAGTTGTCCACCCAAGCCTGGTTTGGCCCCCTGACTGATCTTGATTTCGATCATCTTGACCTGTGGGTTGATGGCTTTCTGCTGAAATTTCTCAGGATCAAATTTGCCATCCAGTGTACGACAGCCAAAGTAGCCCGACGCAATTTCCCAGACCAGATCGCCCTTAGACTCTAGATGGTAAGGGCTAATCGAGCCTTCACCGGTATCGTGGTAAAAATTGCCCATCTCGGCACCCCGATTCAAGGCGCGGATCGCATTGGCGGATAGCGCACCAAAACTCATGGCGGAGATATTAAAAACCGAACACGAGTAGGGCTGCACACAGTCCTGCCCCCCGATGGTGATGCGGAAATCATGCGCTTTGAGATGGATCGCTCCGATCGACTGCATCATCCATTCCGTACCCCCTTCATACAGATTACTGAGGGTACCGAATGCACGTGTATCGTTCTCTTTCTTGGCACGCTGATAGACGAGGGCGCGTTGTTCGCGTGAAAACGGCAGCTCATCTGTATCGCTTTCAATAAAGTACTGACGGATCTCGGGCCGGAAACGCTCAAACAGGAAACGCATATGACCGATGATCGGGTAGTTGCGCAAGATGGCATGATGACTCTGAAACCGATCCCGCAATCCCATCAGGACAAAAGCAGCACTGATGATGGCCAGCCACCAGACATGGGTGATCGCACATAAGATCGTGAGGAGGGTAAATCCAATCCAGACGCCATAGCGAGGCAGGGTCTTGGCAGTGGTGACAGCGGTCGGAGAAATCTGATGTTCGACGAGTAAATCCTTCATGATCATAATCCTGACAATGATGCCTATCGTAAAACCGGAATCGAGCATATAGTGTTTTGATTTATATTATCATTATGCTCACAACGGCGACTGTCTGCGGGTATTCGGCATGATACTGAAATCCCCGCTGGACCTGATGATTCCACCCGAGTATGCCAAATAAATATGTCAATACGAAAGCCTTAAGTGCGCTTTTATACAAACTAAATTGTAGTATGGGCGCACAAAAATTATCCGCCATGCTGAGAAAAAGGCGATCGCAGACACTGACAGCGCATCCCCAACTCCTGCATAATATCCGCAGTTTTTATCCGCACCCCATCTGGATCTCAGATCGGTACGGATATGAAAGGCGAACGCTTCTTTTTTTGATCACTTAAAGGAACATACATCATGGCAGTGGGTGACTTGCAGATGCCTGTAATGCAACCGGTTGACGGCATTCGGATTGGGATTGCAGAAAGCTATATACGCTACAAGAACCGCCGTGATCTGGTTGTGTTTGAATTGGCTGAGGGATCGACAACAGCCGCCGTATTCACCCAAAACTCATTCTGTGCAGCGCCGGTACTGGTTTCGCGCAAGCATCTGGCAGCGGGCAGCCCACGCTATCTCATCATCAACACCGGTAATGCCAATGCCAGCACCGGCACTCAGGGCCTTGCCAATGCCGAAGCCAGTTGCAAAGCACTGGCTGAACTGACCGGCGTGCAGGATGCGGATATACTGCCGTTCTCGACCGGCGTGATCGGTGAGCAACTGCCCATCGACCGTCTGATCGCAGGTCTGCCAGCCGCACTGAGTACGCTGAGTGCGGACACCTGGGTGGATGCCGCACATGGCATCATGACCACCGATACCTTGCCTAAAGGTTCAAGCGAGCTACTGATGATCGATGGTGAAACCTACACCATTACCGGCATCAGCAAAGGCGCAGGCATGATCCGCCCCAATATGGCGACCATGCTGGGCTTTGTCGCCACCGACGCGCCAATCGCGCGTGACGTCTTGCAAGCGCTGCTGACCAATGCCGTCAATCAATCGTTTAACCGCATCACCATCGATGGTGACACCTCCACCAATGACTCCTGTGTATTGGTCGCTACGGGCAAAGCCGGCGGCAATCCGCTGAACTCGGTCAATGACTCGCGCTATGCTGACTTTGAGGCGGCTTTTAACCGCGTATTCCTACGCCTCGCCCAGCTCATCGTACGTGACGGCGAGGGTGCCACCAAATTCATGACCGTACGGGTCGAAGGCGGCGCAACCACTCAAGAATGCTGTGATGTCGCCTATCGTGTCGCGCACTCCCCACTGATCAAGACCGCATTCTTTGCCTCCGACCCGAACTGGGGTCGTATCGTCTGCGCCATCGGCAACGGCGGCGTACAGGCACTGGATACCTCCAAAGTGCAGGTCTATCTGGATCAGGTCCAGATCGTCAAAAATGGCGGTGCCAATCCAGACTACACCGAAGCAGAAGGCGCCGCCGTCATGAAACAACCGGAAATCGTCATCCGCATCAATCTGGGCCGAGGCGATGCAGTAGATACCGTATGGACCTGCGATTTCTCCTATGATTACGTCAAGATCAATGCCGACTATCGCTCCTGATCCAGATTAAATCACCAGATACATGAAAGCCCGATCAAATGACCGGGCTTTTTTTATTGCGTAATGAGGGCTGGCAATACGCATGCTGATAACAGAAATCGTGTCTGCCTACCTGATGGTCGCCACATAAAAGACAATCACAAACATCACCAGCAATACGCGGCTAATCTTATCCCGCAGGGCAAAAACCAGCGGGTCATCATTCCTCAGTCCACGATGCGCCAGAAACCAGACCCGACTGATCCAGAACAAGAGGAGCGGGCACGTCAGCCAGAGCCACTTCTGTGATTTGTACAGTAGACCGGTGGTAGGCTCATTGATATACAGTGCCAGCACGAGTACGGCGATATAGCCCGATGCGCTGCCCAAGGTCGCAATGATCACATGATCCGACGCATAATAACCGCGCCCCGATGGCTGCTCAGTATCGCCACCAGATCGCTGCGCCAGATGAAACAGCTCCGCATGGCGCTTCACAAAAGCCAGACTCAGAAAAATAAACAGGCAAAACGTCAAAATCCAAAAGGTCGTCCCGATATCCATGGCCGCACCACCAGCCACCACCCGGGTGCTATAGAGCAATGCCAAGACCACCACATCAATCATCACAATGCGTTTGAGCCAAGAGGAATAAGCCAAGGTCAATACATAATAGCCCAGCAGATAAAAGCTGAATTTGATGGGTAATAAGCACAGGGCCGTGGTAAACGCAGTGATAAGCAGGAGCGGAATCAGCACCACGGCATGAGAAATCGGAAAATAACCCGCTGCCAGTGGCCGTTTTCTCTTACTGGGATGCAGACGATCATCAGGAATATCAATCAGATCATTCAGCAAATAAACACTGGACGCACAGATACTAAAGCTGAAAAAGCAT
>JASLEL010000424.1 GCA_030151145.1 Aquirhabdus sp.
GCGACACCCTGCTGCTGCTCGGTGCTGACTTTGCCTGGCAGCAGTTCTACCCTGAGCAGGCGACCATCGTCCAGATCGACATTGATCCAGCACATTTGGGCCGCCGCCACCCCATTACATTCGGTGCTGTGGGTGATATCCGGGCGACACTGGCAGAGCTACTGCCCGCCGTGCGCCACCATAATGACCGCAGCTTTCTCGATGACTGCCTCAAAGAATATGCCCACGTCGAAGCACGCCTGCGCCATGAAGAACGCGCGGGCAAAGACGGGCTGATCCACCCGCAGCAACTCGCCATGCTCATTGACCGCCACGCCGACAGTGATGCGATCTTTACTGCGGACGGCGGTAGCCCGATGGTGTGGCTGCTGCGCCATGTCCACACCAACGGCAGTCGTCGTACCCTGCTCAGTCTGATCCACGGTACGATGGCCAACGCCATGCCACAGGCGCTCGGCATCAAGAAAGCCCTCCCGCACCGGCAGGTCATCGCCCTCTGTGGTGACGGCGGCATCACCATGCTGCTGGGCGATCTGATCACTGCCATTCAGGAAGAGATCGCCATCAAGATCGTGGTGTTCAATAACGGTACGCTCAGCTTTGTCGAGCTGGAGCAGAAAGTTGAGGGCCTGCTCGACACCTATACCGAGCTGAAGAATCCCGACTTTGCACGGCTGGCCGAAGTGATCGGCTTCTACAGCATCCGCGTCGAGCATAATGAAAATCTGGAGAGTGCCGTCGAAGCTTTCCTCGCCTATCCGGGTCCTGCACTGCTCGATGTCACCACCAACCGCATGGAGCTGGTGATGCCACCCAAGATTGAAGCGACCTATGTCTACTCAACCGCGCTGTCCTCACTCAAATCCATCGTCCATGGTCGTGCAAGCGATGTGGTGGAGCTGCTGGAAAACAACTTCCTGCGCTAAGCGTCACAGGACCCTGACCACCACAGCAGTCAGGATCCTGCGCCCCTCACACCTCTGCCGGTCGGTTTTGGTCTTGCTTCGGTGCCAGCATCTTTCTCACGATCTTAAGGATCACCATGCGCGGCAACAGCCGATAAAGCTGTCCCAGCATCCAGTTCATACGACCTGCGATCACATAGCTGCGGTTGTGTGACACTGCTTGGAGCGCAATCTCGACCACCGACTCTGCCGACATGCGCTTGCCTACCGACGCCTCCTCGGCATTCACCACATCAAAGAATGCCGTCTCCGTCGCACCGGGACACAGTGCCAGTACGCGCAGGCCATGATCCAGATTCTCCGCCCATATTGCTTCAGAGAATGACAATACAAACGCCTTGGTCGCGCCATAGATCGCCATATACGGGTCCGGCTGAAATGCCGCTGTCGATGCGACATTGATGATCACGCCCTGTCGCTGTCTGATCATGGACGGCAAGGCATGATGCGTCATCTCGATCACCGCCAGACAATTCAGCATCACCTCATCGCGCTGGCGTGCAAGCGGCACTTGTTCAAAGCGACCATAGGTGGCAAATCCGGCATTATTTACCAGAACCACAGGCTCATATCCACGCTCACATGCATGACGGTAGACCTGCTCGCTTGCGCCAGCCAGACTGAGGTCCGCCGCCACGGCAAGAGCCCTGATTGCATAGGTCCCTCTGAGTTCTTGGCAAATCGCGAGCAGCTTATCTTCAGAGCGTGCCACCAGCACCAGATGGGCACCATGTCTTGCAAAAGCATGCGCAAAGGCCAGCCCGATGCCGGAGGAGGCACCCGTAATCATCACGGTTTGTGCTTTAAAATCAAAAGGCGTCATATTTTTTCACCAGTCGAAAAGAATACACGCTAGACTAAAGTGTGGAGTATAGTCCATGGTCAAGCCCTGATTTTCACATCGATTTCAGATCAGATGACAAGGAATAAAACACAATGCGTATCGGTACCTTGGCAGATAAATCCGGACTCACTCGCGATACCATCCGCTACTATGAAAAGCGCGGATTGCTCGGCACCATTGACAAGCACAGCGCCTACAAGGCCTATGGCAACCGTGCACTGCGCCGCCTCGAACTCATCAAGATCGCCAAGAATCTCGGCTTTACACTGAGCGAGATCGGCGAAGTCATGAGTGCCTGGGAAGCTGACACACTCAATCGCGCGACCAAATCTCAACTGCTCACCCAGAAGCTGGCGCAGGTACAGAATAAATACGACGATATCGGCAGGCTTAAAACTGCATTGGAAGGTATCCTCGCCAAAGTCGATCACGACTGTGATGATGAATGATGTGACAAGCAATCACCTTTAAAACAGCACGGATATCCGATGGATGACTAGACTGAGCAATGTCCATCCACCACAGCGACACAGGAGACAAGGATCATGGCCCTCTCATTTGAATGCTGGTTTGACTTCGCCAGCACCTATACCTACCCTACGGTGATGCGCATGCCCAAGCTTGCGGCAGCACATGATATCCAGATCGTCTGGCGGCCTTTTCTCTTGGGCGCAATCTTTCAGGCACAAGGCTGGCAGGATTCACCGTTTAACATTTATCCCGTCAAAGGCCGCTATATGTGGCGCGATATTCAAAGGCTGTGTCAGTGGTACGACATTCCATTTCACAAGCCGACAGGTTTTCCACGTAATGGTCTGCTACCCGCCCGCATCCTCTGCGCGAATCCCGATGCCCCCTGGCTAACGGACTTTATACAGGCCGTATTTACGGCTAACTTTGTCAATGATCAGGACATCAGTCAGCCTGCGGTGATTGCCCCGATACTACAAAATTTGGGCTTGGACAGTGAATTCATACTGGCGCAGACTCAAGCACCTGAGGTCAAAAACGCATTAAAGCGCCAAACCGAAGAGGCCATCAAACGGGAGATTTTCGGCGCACCGACCATCACGATAGGTAATGATGAGCGCGGTTATGAGGTGTTCTGGGGTAATGATCGAATAGAACAGGCGATTGCCTGGTACTTGGACCCAGCAAGCCCACCATCACACTAAGGAGATCGCCTGATGAGCATTCCTACACTCGACAAAGTGGACCACATTCATATCTATGTTGATGATCGTGACGCAGCGGAAGTCTGGTATCGGGATGTCTTGGGTTTTAAGCGCATACCCAGATTCGAGCACTGGGCGGTCGGCAGCGGACCACTGACCCTTGAGAATGACAGTGGCACGGTTCATATTGCTCTATTTAAAAGACCACCACAGCCCAATCGCGCCGTGATTGCCTTTGGCGTCACCCCTGACGCACTGCTTGCATGGCAGAGCCATCTAGGCAAGGCATTAGGAGCAGCGCCACCCATCATCGATCATCAGGGCGCATGGTCACTGTATTTCTATGATCCTGATGGTAATCCCTATGAGATCACCTGCTACGACGATCCATATCAAACATCAGCCGCTGTCACTTAGATCTATAACCGACACCACAAACTTGTTTTGATGCGTGAACCTATCAAAGAAAAGCCCTGAAGACTCATTGAGCTTCAGGGCTTTTTATTGTTTCATCTGCGATCAGCGTTTCTTATCGCGTTTCTTGTGTGCCTGCACGAAACGGCGCTTACGCTCGGCATCACGCTCGCTAATCTTGTTCTTGCGATCAGCAAAGGGATTCTCACCCGTCTTGAACTCAATCCGCACCGGCGTGCCTTCCATACGGAAGACTTTGCGAAAGACGTTTTCCAGATAACGGCGATAGTCATTTGGCACGTCATCCACCTGATTACCATGGATGATGATCAGCGGTGGATTTGATCCGCCCATATGTGCATAGCGCATCTTGATACGGCGTCCCGACACCATCGGCGGCTGATGCTGCTCGACCGCATCCTGCAGGATCTGCGTCATACGGCTGGTCGAGACTTTGAGCATGGCTGAGTCATATGCCCGATGGATCGACGGATACAGGTCACCGACACCAGTACCATGCAGCGCCGAGATCAGATGGATCTTGGCCCATGGAATAAAGTCAAAGCGACGCTCGATGTCGTTCTTGACCTGTGTACGCTCATAGTCGCTCATGCCGTCCCATTTGTTGATGGCGATCACGACAGCACGACCCGCTTCCAGCGCAAAGCCCAGCATATGCAGATCCTGCTCGACGATGCCCTCACGGGCATCGATCACCACCACCACCACATGCGCATCTTTCATCGCCTGCAGGGTCTTGACCACGGAGAATTTCTCAACGGTCTCAAACACCTTGCCGCGACGACGCACCCCTGCAGTATCGATCAAGGTATATTTGCGACCCTGACGCTCAAACGGAATATAAATACTGTCACGTGTCGTACCCGGCTGATCGTACACCACCACGCGCTCTTCACCGAGCAGGCGATTGACCAGCGTCGATTTACCGACATTAGGCCGACCAATCACCGCCATCCGCAGACCCGGTGCAACGGTTTCTTCATCAAGCGGCACATCTTCGGGCAGCTCTTCGAGCACCGACTCCAAAAGCTGTGCCACACCTCGTCCGTGGCTTGCCGCCACATGGTGCGGCTCGCCAAAACCGAGCTTAAAGAACTCCGCCACTGCGGCTTCGGCATGTACGCCATCGACTTTGTTGGCGACCAGATGGATCTTTTTGCCCAGCATACGCAGCTCGCGCGCGATCTGCTCATCAGAGGCCAAGAGACCTGCACGGGCATCCACGATAAAGAGGATGATGTCGGCTTCTTCGATCGCAGTACGCGACTGCTCAGCCATATAGGCATCAATGCCCTTGTCGTTCTCCCCGATCCCGCCGGTATCCACGACGATGAAAGACTTATTCTCATAAGTCGCGTCGCCATACTGACGGTCACGCGTCAGCCCCGGCAAATCCGCAACCAAGGCATTACGTGTCTTGGTGATTTGATTAAACAAGGTGGACTTACCGACATTAGGTCGGCCGATCAGGGCGATAACAGGTTTCATGAGTGACGTATTCTTAAAAAAATATCCCTCACACCAGAGGGAAATAGATTGCATTTGAGTCGGACGACCATCTGGGTCGATGGATCCCGTTCAAGATCATGCAGGAGAAGATGAAATAAGGCGGATAAGACCGAAGCCGACATGATCCAAGCGACATAGTGTACCTGAAAGTTGATTTTTTTTCTTATTTTTACGCCAATCGATGAAGGAGCAGATCCAGAAGCCACGCTGACCATGATGAGCAAAAAATCACAATTGTGCATTTAGCTGCCTATTACCCAACAAAAAACAGGGTAATTGTGTGCATCCTCACATCCTCTCCACAGGGTGCATCTTCTATGATGCGCTTGAATTATCATCAGCCAAGAGAGGGATATCATGTCATCCAAGGAGATTCGCGATTCACAGGGCCTGCATATGGATATGGTGCGAATGCTGGAATATCAATTGAATCGGAGGCACTTGCTGCAATGGGGGATCGGAGGATCGGTTGCCCTCCTCGCTGGTTGCGGCACCAACAGTGATACCACCACAACCTCCAGCACTTCATCCACG
>JASLEL010000436.1 GCA_030151145.1 Aquirhabdus sp.
TGGCCGTTATCCAATCAGCCTGAGGGACGATCCACATCCCGACCATAATCAAAAGCAACTCAATAAAAAGCCCCGTCATCAGACAGGGCTTCTTGAATCACGCGAACACAAACCCCTTAGAACGTATCACCCGGTACACGGACCCAGCCTTCCATCAGCACACGCGCACTCCGGCTCATGATGGCCTTGGTCACGGTCCACTCACCATTCACTTGTGCGGCAGCAGCACCAACCCGCAGCGTACCCGATGGATGACCGAAGCGCACCGCATCACGCGCACCACCACCCGCAGCGAGGTTCACGAGGGTCCCTGGAATCGCCGCCGCAGTCCCGATGGCGACCGCAGCCGTACCCATCATGGCATGGTGCAGTTTGCCCATCGACAGCGCACGGACCAGCAGGTCAACGTCACCGGCATTGACGGCTTTACCGCTCGATGCGGTGTAGTCGGTTGGCGCTGCAACGAAAGCGATCTTAGGCGTATGTTGGCGGGTCGCGGCTTCCGCGATGTCTTTGATCAGACCCATACGCACTGCGCCATAGGCACGGATGGTCTCGAAGCGCGCCAACTGCGCCGCGTCGCCATTGATGTCGTCCTGCAGTTCGGTGCCGTTGTAGCCGATGTCTGCGGCATTGACGAAGATGGTCGGGATACCGGCATTGATCATGGTGGCCTTAAAGGTGCCTACGCCCGGTACTTCGAGGTCATCGACGAGGTTACCGGTGGGGAACATTGAGCCGCCGCCCTCGCCTTCGCCCTCATCGGCAGGATCGAGGAATTCAAGTTGTACTTCGGCGGCCGGAAAGGTCACACCGTCAAGCTCGAAGTCGCCGGTTTCCTGCACTTCACCGTTGGTGATCGGCACATGGGCGATGATGGTCTTGCTGATATTGGCCTGCCAGATACGTACGGTGCAGGTGCCGTTCTCTGGGATGCGATCAGCATCGACCAGACCACCGCTGATGGCGAACGCACCAACGGCGGCGGAGAGATTGCCGCAGTTACCGCTCCAGTCGACGAAGGCTTTGTCGATCGAGACTTGGCCGAAGAGGTAGTCTACGTCGTGATCTGTGCGGCTGGATTTGGCCAAGATGACTGTCTTGCTGGTGCTCGAGGTCGCGCCGCCCATGCCGTCGATTTGTTTGCCGTAGGGATCGGGGCTGCCGATCACACGCAGCAGGAGTTTGTCACGGGCGGTGCCGGGCGTCTGGGCTGCCTCGGGTAGGTCTTGCAGGCGGAAGAAGACACCTTTACTGGTGCCGCCACGGATGTAGGTGGCGGGGACGCGGATTTGGGGAACGTGGGACATGGGGGTACTCGGGTTAAAATATCATTTCTAGCTTACAAATATCAATTATAACGCCAACTGCGATATAAATGTAAATCAAATATTTTAACACAAGCACATAAGATCACTAAAACTGCATAGATCTACAAGAGCATAATCTTAAAATCTCAGCCCAAGAAAATCCAACAAAATAAAATCAATTACCTGCAGGAGCCCCCCAAATTCCAGCCATCCTAAAAACACCATCTTTTTCTTTCAACACAACTATCCTTTCATAAAAATTACCATTTTTGTATGATGATTTATATGTGAATGAATAAATACTCCCTCTAAATCCACTTTGTGGATCATACTTAGAATAAGTCTCATCAATAAACTCAGGATTACCTAACGGATTCCCCAGTTGCGCCCTCCCCATCGCCATATTTGCTAAAAAAGAGGATTTCGTCACCTTAGATTTAAAAAAAGCACTCATGTCATTATCCCACAGTGTTGAATATTGTCCAGTGCGCAATAATGAAAGAATTTGAAATGAAGCGTGTCTAGCATCATCTTTCTCTTCCGCAAATGAAGTAACTGAGACTAAAAAAGAAAGGATAGCCACACATAGGAAATTTATAATTTTTTTCATATTGTCCTCAACTCATTATGGCTGACATTGATTAACAATTTTTGATTCAGCCGGGTTTTTTGAATAATCTGTTTCTGTTACTTGGGTGCATTTTTTTAAACTATCATCAGCCGGACTACTCGCATTACTGCCACTATCATCAACAATTTTATGCTCAAAAATACTATGCCAATTAGCAATTAAAGCAACACCTATAGCACTAATAAGACCGATTATCGCAACCCATATTTGCACCTTATACTTTACTTCTTCCCCAACAGGCACAGTAGGCTTACTCTTAATCTTCAGATTATTATCAACAGGACTTTCAACCTCAGAGCAACGCATATTAGAAACTGCGACAACAACTTCAGCAGCAACATTTCCCTCTGGTTTCAAAATAGTTACTGATTTCAAGTAAGGTGGAACTGATATCAAATCTATGTCATGCAATAGAACAGGTAGAACATGTTCTTTCGGATGAGGCCATTTCTTTCTTGCAAGCATAAGTTCTGTAAGTGCGTATGCTCCTTGGGTCAAGGAATTAGAGCTTATAAGAAAAATGAAAATATCCGACTGTTTTACAGCCTGTTCGATTTGAGAGTAGAAATCACCGCCAGCAGGTAAATTAGCCTGATCAAAAAACACACTATGTCCTGCTCCAAGAAGAGCAAGCTGAACATCCTCGGCAAGAAAGCGGTCTTTGTTGGAATAGGACAAAAATATCTGCATTTAGAAGTACTCAATGAAAGAACCTTCGAGCAGCAAACCAAACGATGGCTGCAACAGAGCCACAAATACTGCACCAAACTTATATACTTAAACTACCAATTACGTTCAATTGCTGCCGTAAAAAGACTAATTTTATAAATTTTTATATACTATATTTTGAATGCTAGATTGCTTAAAATTCAAACAAATCCATAGTTCAGTTATACCCCACCCAACTTGTCTCGTCCATCATTTTACACACTTTTTCCTTCAAAAAACTTCAGCGACGAACCATTAGGAGCGGCAAATAACACTATTACCGCCCCCTCCAGACACACTTCAATCAGCGCTCCTTATAGTTCTCAAACTCCCACTCCATATGCTGACACAGCTGCGCCGTCGCCTGCTCCCAACTGTCACTCGACGCAGAAATCCGCTTCAATAGCGTATCCAGCATCCGCTCCACCTCACTCCATGAAAACGCCGACATCAGTAAATAACCCCGCCCCCAGCGTACCTCAGGATTCTTGATCAAAAACCCCGGCGTGATCACCTGAAACGTAAACTCATTGGCACCCGACTGATTCGCCAAACCGATATCCACATGCATCAGCACCGCACAGCACGCAGGATCAGCAGGCAAATCAGGCCGCTCCAGCTCAATCGAAAATAAAGTTTTAAGGTCTAGTTGTATCATTTTGCTCCCCAGCATCTCCATGCACGATTAACTTACTACTCACATCAATCAAATCACACCACATGACCAAAGCGTAATTGCTCAGCCCACGCTTGTGCTTCTCTCAATATCTTCACAGCCTTCACACGAAACTTTGTTGCCTTCACCCGCGCTGGCAATCGGCTCAGCCAATGACCATTCGGCCCGACTCCACTATTGCT
>JASLEL010000138.1 GCA_030151145.1 Aquirhabdus sp.
CACCATGAAGGTAAAAGCGACCTTCAAAAAACAGGCCGGGAGTGCCTGTTTTTTGCTTGTATTGCGGGTTAATGGATGCGGGTCTGTGCTTTGAATGATGAACTGCGGCAGGATTGAGCCTTTATTTTTCATGACGGTGACAAAGAGCACTTTTAACTGTAAACATTTTTGTATAGAGTCGCAGGCTTGTATTCTGTAAAAGCTATTTATATAAGGCTGTTTGCGGCTGTTTTGTATAGAGCCCGCAGGATTTCCGGGTTTTAAGAATTTATTTGAGTTATACCTCGAGAGTTGATCGTCAATGTTAGCAAGTCTTCTGGGTGGCGTGTTTGGCACCAAAAATGAACGTGAACTGAAACGGATGCACAAGATCGTCGATGCCGTGAATGGCTTTGAGTCGGCGATTGCAGCCTTGAGCGATGCGCAGATCAAGGAAAAGACTGCGGAGTTCAAGCAACGTTATCAGGCCGGTGAAACGCTGGACAAACTGCTGCCAGAAGCCTTTGCCGTGTGTCGTGAGGCGAGTAAGCGTTCTTTGGGCATGCGTCACTACGATGTGCAGTTGATCGGTGGTATTACCTTGCACGAAGGCCGTATCGCCGAGATGCGTACCGGTGAAGGGAAGACCCTGATGGGTACGCTGGCGTGTTATCTCAATGCCATCAGCGATGACGGTGTGCACGTCATTACCGTCAACGACTATTTGGCGGCACGTGATGCCGAGCTGAACCGTCCGCTGTTTGAGTTCCTCGGTCTGACCGTAGGCGTGATCCGCTCCATGCAGTCGCCGGATGAGAAAGCAGCGGCCTATCTGGCTGATATTACCTACGGTACCAATAACGAATTCGGCTTTGACTATCTGCGCGACAACATGGTCTTCTCGCCGGAAGAGAAAAAGCAACGCGGCCTGAATTTCGCCATCATCGATGAAGTGGACTCGATCCTGATCGACGAGGCACGTACGCCACTTATTATTTCCGGTCAAAGTGACGACTCCTCCAAGCTCTATGAGCAGATCAATCGTCTTGTGCCGGAGCTGACGCGTCAGAAAGAAGAAAAAATCCCCGATGGCGGTCATTTCTGGATTGATGAAAAACAGCGTAGCATCGAAATCACCGAAGACGGCTATGAATATGTCGAGCGTCGTCTGACTGATATCGGCCTGCTTGAAGAAGGCGAGAGTCTGTACTCTCCGAGCAAGCTGAATCTGGTGCATCACATCAATGCCGCACTGCGTGCGCATAATCTCTTTCAACGCGATGTGCACTATATCGTGCATGAAGGCGAGATCATCATCGTCGATGAACATACTGGCCGCACCATGCCGGGTCGTCGCTGGTCCGAAGGTCTGCATCAGGCTGCCGAAGCCAAAGAAGGCGTCAATATCCAGAACGAAAACCAGACGCTGGCGACCACGACCTTCCAGAACTATTTCCGTCTCTATCACAAGCTGGGTGGCATGACCGGTACGGCGGATACCGAAGCGACTGAATTTAGCCAGATCTATGGTCTGGATGTGGTGGTGATTCCGACCCATCGTCCAATGATCCGTAACGACATGAATGACCTGATTTTCCTGACCAAAGCAGGCAAATACAACGCCATTATTGACGAGATCAAGCGCATTCAAGAGGTGGGTGCGCCAGTGCTGGTCGGTACGGCCACGATTGAGGCGAGCGAATTGCTGTCGCGTCACTTGACGCAGGCAGGCATCCGTCATGAAGTCCTGAACGCCAAACAACATGAACGCGAAGCGTATATCATTGCTCAGGCCGGTAGCCCGGGTGCCGTCACCATCGCCACCAACATGGCGGGTCGTGGTACCGACATTCTACTCGGCGGTAACTGGAAGGTAGAGCTGGAGTCCATTCCTAACTATACCGAAGCCGATGCCGAGCGTCTGCGCGCCGAGTGGGAAGTCAAGCATCAGGCCGTGATCGCGGCGGGTGGTCTGCATATCGTAGGCTCTGAGCGTCACGAATCGCGCCGGATCGACAATCAGCTGCGCGGCCGTGCGGGTCGTCAGGGTGACCCGGGTGTATCACGGTTCTATCTGTCGCTCGAAGATGACCTGATGCGTATCTTTGCCGGTGATCGCGTGGTCAATATGATGCGCGCCATGGGCCTGAAAGACGATGAAGCCATCGAACACAAAATGGTCAACCGCTCGATCGAGAATGCCCAGCGCAAAGTCGAAGCACGTAACTTCGATATCCGTAAGAACCTGTTGAAATATGACGACGTTGCCAATGAACAACGTAAGATCATCTATGGTCAGCGTGACGATATCCTCTATGAAGCCAGTATTCATGATGGCATCGTGGCGATGCATGATGATGTGATTAATGGCTTGATCGATACTTACATCCCGCCACAAAGTATCGATGAACAGTGGAAAATCCCTGAGCTTGAGCTGGCATTGCAAACTGAGTTTGGCGTAGAAGCCCCCGTACAGGCATGGCTGGATGCCGACCGCCGTCTGGACGAAGAAGGGCTGCGCGAGAAGATCGTCGAGGCTGCTGTCGCACATTATGAAACTCGTCGCGTACAGATGGGGGACGAGACCGCCAATATGCTGGAGCGTCACTTCATGCTGCAGTCGCTCGACCGTCACTGGAAAGAGCATCTGGCTGCCATGGACTATCTGCGTCAGGGCATCCATCTGCGTGGCTATGCGCAGAAGAACCCGGAGCAGGAATACAAGCGTGAAGCCTTTGCGCTGTTCCAGAACATGCTGGCTGCGATCAAGTCCGAAGTGGTACAGGACCTGTCGCGTATGCATGTGCCGACTGCTGAAGAGCTGGCCGCGATGGAAGCCCAACAGCAGCGTGAAGCCGAGTCGATGCATCTGCAATTCCAGCATTCCGAGATGGACGGCCTCACCGGTGAGGTCTCGCATGATCCAGATCTGGAGGCCATCAATCAGGCGGACATGCGTCTAAATGGCACCATGCGTCCGGTCGATCCTTATGCAGGGCAGAACATCGGTCGCAATGCACCATGTCCATGTGGCTCGGGCAAGAAATACAAACAATGCCACGGCGCATTGGGCTGATTTGAATGAAATAAAAAAAGCGGACGTGATGTCCGCTTTTTTTATTACTCTTGGAAAGCTTTTACTGATCGGATGTAACTGATGATAAGACACTTGAGTATTTTAATTTTAACCGTGATCTCGCTGATATCCCTTCAGGCGAATGCGGACTCTGATTGTGGGCGGGATTACGTCAAGTTAAAGCCGGTCTATCATGTTTATCTTTTGCCTCCAGATGTGCTGGATATTCTTCATCAATCAACCGGACCACGAATCGCAGATGTGGATGAGCCGTATGATGTGGGGGATGTGAGAACTGGATTACCACGAACCAAATTTTTAAGGGGCTATGTGTCGGATGATTGTGTTGTCGCCGATCTGGTCTACGGTGGGTATGCTGTAATTCAAAAAATGGTGGTCTTTCAGAAAACTGATCAAGGCTGGCAACAAATAAACAAAGATTGGCATGAGACGAAGCTACGACCAGAAGTGCTCGTCTACCCACACTTGAAGCAACCTTGATCTGAGAGCGAGTCGTGCACGATCTGTCACACAACTATTTCCCTGCGAAATATTGAACATTGTCTCGTCTGGCCTGCGATATGCCTTTATCCGATTAACTTTTGACGCGTTTTCAAGTAAGATTCAGCGACTAGGATTTGCCTGATGATATCGTACGGATATTGACCATTTACGGGCATATTGACCACGGTATCATCCGTTTTTGCAGCTTTGCTTTCGTCATCTCGACATTAGACATTGTACGCATGCAGCCTATCGATTCATTCTGACATTCTACTGATTTATTTAACATCAGCCTGATAAGGACAAAACCATGCTAGAAGCCTACCGCCAACACGTCGCCGAACGTGCCCTACTGGGTGTCCCACCAAAACCGCTGGACGAAAGCCAGACTGCAGAGCTGGTTGCACTGCTGAAAAACCCACCTGCCGGTGAAGAAGCATTTCTGGTTGATCTGCTGGAAAACCGTGTTCCTGCCGGTGTAGACCAAGCTGCCTATGTCAAAGCAGCGTTCTTGGCGGCTGTTGCCAAAGGCGAAGCAAGCTCCCCACTCGTGACCAAACAACGCGCAGTCTACCTGCTGGGCACCATGCTGGGTGGCTACAACGTCGCTCCTCTGGTTGATCTGCTGGACAATGCCGAACTCTCTGCTACAGCTGCCGAAGCACTGAAAAAGACCCTGCTGGTATTCGACGCATTCCACGACGTGGCTGACAAAGCCAAAGCCGGTAACGCTAATGCGCAAGCCGTACTGAAATCATGGGCTGAAGCCGAGTGGTTCACCAGCCGTGCTGATGTGGCCGACGAAATCAAAGTTACCGTGTTCAAAGTGACCGGTGAAACCAACACCGACGACCTGTCGCCAGCCCAAGACGCTTGGT
>JASLEL010000190.1 GCA_030151145.1 Aquirhabdus sp.
GGTCGGCAAACGGGTGTAGATGTGTCTTTGCTTGAACTGCTTGTGCACCACCAGATGCTGGGCGAGAAGTACCAGCTCGAAGCGTGGCTGTGTGCCGCAGTGATGACATGGGGGAAAAGGATCACCAAATAGACAGATCACATCATGATCGGGCTGGTGCGCATCGCCATGCGTGACGCGATAAACGCCTGATTCTGGGCATCTTTGCCCCGGTTTAAAAATCTCTCCGATTTCTGCACTCATTTTTTATTCCGGTTGTTTATTGCACAATCCTTGTGCGATGCGCAGATTGTAACTCATTCAAATATCAGTTGTTTAACCGTTTATCTGTTTCTGGCTGCATTCCATGCAGCTTGTCCCGGCCCGCATTCCTCGCGGGCTTTTTTATTGATCTATGGAGTTGAAATATGTCTTGGTTATCTGATGAAGCGGTATCGGCATTTGGTCGTCTGAAAGATGCTATCGAGCATCCCTCGTTGACCGATGCGATCTCGGAAGTGAAGTCGGTGTCGGCGGCGATTGCGGAATATGAGCCGTTGATTGCGCTGGTGGAGGGGCTGGTGCCTGCGGCGAAGCCGGTGATTGATACGGCGGAGGCGGTGGTCGGTCAGGCTGCAACCGTAGCGAATGTGGCCAGTGGTCTGTCTGCGGTGCTTGCGACCCCGTCGAGCTGAGGTGGATGCTGCGCTCGTAGTGGATGAGCGCAGTTACTTTGAGTGGATGTTTTGAGTGCACGCTTAGCGTGCATGCGTTAACAGTCTGTCTGAGTCATACCGATGGCTCGGACAGGCGATTTCTATTTGTAAGTGGTGATTTATAGCTGAGGTGGTGCCATGACGTCTGATGTCGCTGAGATACGGGTGCCTGACTGGGAGCGCATTGAGCTGGACTATCGGGCGGGTGTGCGCTCGGTGCGGTCAATCGCGGCGGCACATGGGCTTGCACATAGCTCGATCCAGTGGCGGGCGAAGGTGCAGGGCTGGGTGCGTGAGGTGACGGCAAAGGGTCTGTGTGCAGGTGCTGTGGTGGTGAGTCAGGTCGGTGAGCCTGAGGCGGGTCGGGTGGGGGAGTCGGCTGTCGCGATGGTGGGTGAGGCATTGCGGGTGGATGCGTTACCGATGGATGCGTTGCTGGTCAATGAGTGGGTGCCTGAGTCGCAGGGTGATGCGGCAGGTGTGTATACAGTGGCGGAGGTGCAGCTGTGTCAGCGGCGCGATATTGCGCGCTTGCGGGCGCTGGTGATGAAGATCACGCGCTTGCTTGAGCATCCGTCCGAGGCGCTGACGCTACAGCAGCAGATCGACTGCGCGAAGAAGCTGTCGGAGACGCAGAAGACGTTGATTGCCCTTGAGCGTGAGGCATACGGCATCGATAAGGGCGGTGATAAAGATGCGGATCAGGCCCAGCAGGTGCCTGCCAGTCTGGAGCATATGTATGGTCAAGTCCATGCTGAATCCGTCGTGTGATGCGGCGCATATTGAGCTGAATGTTGTGTCTGGCGTTGAGTCTATTGCTGGGCTTCATCTGGAGTCTGAGCTTGGGTCTGGTGCTGTACCTGATGCTGAGCCGAATCTTGAGCCTAATCCTGAGTTGCTGCCTGAGTCTCGTCCGACGCTCAATCCGGTCTTGCGGGATTTTTGGCTGGCGCCTGCGCGGCATAAGGTGCTGTATGGGGGACGGGCGTCGTCGAAGTCGTGGGATGCGGCGGGCTTTGCGGTGTACCTCGCGGATAATTATCGCTTGCGCATCCTGTGTGCGCGGCAGTTTCAGAACAAGATCGAGGAGTCGGTGTATGCCTTGCTGAAGATCCAGATCGTGCGCTTTGGTTTGCAGCATCGTTTTAAGATTTTAAGCAATAAGATCATCAATACAGCGACCGGCAGTGAGTTTCTTTTCTACGGGCTATGGCGGCACAGTGAGGAGATCAAGTCGCTGGAGGGGATCGATATCTGTTGGCTCGAGGAGGCGCATGGCGTGACTGCGCGGCAGTGGGAGATCCTGGCGCCGACGATCCGTAAGGCGCATTCGCAGTTTTGGATTATTTTTAATCCACGGCTTGCCAGCGACTTTGTCTATCGGCGCTTTGTGCTGCAGCCGCCGCCAGATAGTGTGGTGCGCAAGATTAATTATCTGGAGAATCCTTTTCTCTCTAACACCATGCTGAAGATGATCAATGCAGCGAAAGCCTCCGATGAGGCGGAGTACAACCATGTCTATCTGGGCATGCCGCGTGTGGATGATGAGGCGTCGATCATCAAGCGGGCATGGGTGATGGCGGCGATTGATGCGCACAAGGTGCTGGGCTTTGGTCTTGAGGGCGAGCCTGCGGGTGTGCGACGGATCGGCTTTGATGTGGCGGATAGCGGGCAGGATCGCTGTGCTTTGGTTGCGGTCTATGGCTCGGTGATCGTGTGGGCGGAGGAGTGGCAGGCGCGTGAGGATGAGCTGCTCAAGAGCTGTACGCGTACCTATCAGGAGGCGTCCGCACGGGGTGCATCGATCATCTATGATTCGATCGGGGTGGGGGCGGCGGCGGGGGCGAAGTTTGCGGAGCTGAATGCGGTGCAACAGCAGCAGATGCCTTATCGGCTGGTGTCTTATGCGCGTTTTAATGCCGCGTCGGCAGTCGCAAAGCCTGATGCGAAGTATGGTCATACGCCAACCTGTAATAAGGATATGTTTGCCAATCTGAAGGCGCAGACGTGGTGGGGGCTGGCGGATCGCTTCCGCAATACTTATAACGCGATCACACGCGGCGAGCCGTGTCTGGAGGCGGAGATGGTGAGTATCGATAGTCGCTGTCCGCATCTTGAGCGCTTGATCGATGAGCTGTGTACGCCGCGCCGTGACTATGATCCCTATGGTCGGGTGAAGGTGGAGAGCAAGAAGGATCTGGCACGCCGTGATGTGCCGTCGCCGAATCTGGCGGATGCGTGTGTGATGGCCTTTGCGCCGAATGTACGCGGGCCGTTGCAGATTTCGGAGGGGTTGCTGGGGCGGCTGTGAGGGGGTGGGGTTGCGTGCTCGGTGTGGAGGATAGAGAGGGGGGTGCAATCAGATTTAGTTTATGGCACGCTCGCTATTCTTTGATCGTTATAGAAATAGTGAGGTTGACGTGATTGATCTACGGCGATATCTGCTGCTGCTCTTGGCGCTGCCGTGGGGTGCTGCCGTAGCGAGTACGACGCTGGATGGCGCGGCCAAGTGTACCTATATCGATGGCAAAGGCGATGTCAAATTGATGGCGATCTGTGCGGTGAACGTGGGCCTGACCTCGGCTGCGGGTAATGAGGCGCGCTATGTCCTGACCTTTCCGAACAAGGCGGCAGTGACGATTTATGCGACGGCACAGGGTGCAACGGTGAATGGTCAGCCTGCCAAAATCGCTTATGGCAACCACCGGATTGCGGTGGTGACGAAGCAGGATGAGGTGTTTATCTTTGCGCCGCCGACTGAGGAGTAGTGATGGTGCTGATCGTGATGGCTTTGGTGTGGGCGTCAAAACGCTGCGCTCATTGAGGTGAATGCCAGAGGGTTGAGATGCGATGAGAATGTTGCTGGTGAGTGTGAGTTGTGCGCATTGTGGTGCGGAATTCCGCGCTTTGGATATCAGTCCTTATCTGTATGGTGACTTTCTGATGCGGAGTGTGGGGCATGACGAGGTGGTTTTTTTAGGGCGCTGGATGATCGGACCTATGATGAGGTGGAAGACCTGATCAAAGCCAATCCCCGGACGGCATCAGTTGATCGCCATGCGCTGGCAAATATCCTGCAGGATACCTTTGGTGATATTGCGTGTGATCCGGATCGATATGGCAGTCCCTATCGGATGAATCTCTCGCCCAAGTGTTCTGTGTGTGGTTTGCAGAAGATGGATCTGTGGAGTCCGATCGAGGGGGTAGAGCGGGATATCCCGTCTGTGACCTATCATGTATGGCAGTCGCTGACTGCGGCGGAGAAGGCGCGGCGGGTCGATCAGGTCTTGATGCAGTTTAATTATTGAGTCATACCGTAAAGCCATCCTTTAAAGCCATGAGAATTTAAATAGAGCCTCGCTGAATGCGGGGCTTTTTTTGTGTTTGGGGTGCCGATGTCGTGATGGGTTAAAACTCATCCTGTGCAAAAAACTGATTCCCAAATTTATCCCATGACCGCCCGCTGAGGCGGTTTTTTATTGTCTTAAACCTTGGGTCGCTCGACCTGTCGGAACGCTTATGACGATCTTTCATTCTATCCTGAACAGACTGTTCGGGCGGGATAGCCATGCCTTAAAAAAACTTGCC
>JASLEL010000200.1 GCA_030151145.1 Aquirhabdus sp.
AAATGAGGGAGGGGCCGATCATTTCAGATATGGGCGGGATCATATTGATCGCGTGCAAACCCAGTACGCAAATGACCGCCCCTCAATGTAACGGTGTTGGCGATGAAGAGCAAGGCACGAACAGATCATGAATCGTCAGAAGCCCTGCATATATCTCCGCAGGAAGCCAAGCCTTATCAGATAAAATCATGCATCAAAACGACAGCCGGGACTGTGTTTTCCAATTGGTTTGTGGCATGCTACTCGCGGATTCTTAAAGGACTAAGACCATGAAATTAAATATATTTATTTACACTTTCGCGCTCGCCGCTGCGACACCTGCTCTTGCGGCCCCTCCCGCGGAGGCCTGCCATCAGGAATACATCACCTGGCTTGCTTTCAAAGAAGCCATCCAGGCTTGCCCACTGAAGGCGCACTCATCCCAGATCATCATGCGAGATATGGGCAAAACACGGGCGAAATGCAGCTCGGCTTTGCCAGAGCATGACGACGAATTCATCGATGCTGCACATAATGAGCTGCAAAAGAAATTTCATCAATTCAGCAAAGCCGAATTCTGTACGATGCTGGACAGCAGCTTTGCCGGACAAAACAGCTGATACATGAGCACCTCATTCACACCGGATACGGCCAGCGGCTCTGCGTGATGGCTCATGCAGCCTTATGACGCGGGAATCCGGTCTGCCAATGCCGCGGCATCGGTCCACAGATCCGCGCTCACACCATCCACATGCACCGCGACGATCATACTGCCCGCATCCTGATGGGTCACGCGGACATGTTTGCCCTGCATCAGCATCATACATGGCGGTGGATCACCCTGAAACTGTGCCGCAACCTGAGGGTCCTGCCGCTCAAGCAAGGCCTCCGTGTCGTTATAGAGATCCGCGCTCTGGCAGGCCAGCCAGTTCTTGGCAACCAGTGTCATGGGCCGGTGCATTGGTGTGTGATGCACGTCGGATGAGATCTTGGCCATCAAAGGCGGCAGCACTTTAGGCGACACGACGGTTGGCACCGGTGTAGACACCGGCAGACTGGCGGCCACCTGCGGAGCAGTCGGCGCGGCTATTGGCGTCGGTTCGACGCTGCCTTCTGCAAACCAGTACACCACCCCTGCCCCGATCAGCAGAATGCCCAGACACAGCAATCCAAGATTACGTTGATTCACCTGATCCTCCTACGGTCTGTGCACGGCGACTTTGCCCGACTGCGGAGAGGTATAGCCGTCGGTCAGGGTATTTAGAAATGTGAGCATATCCTTGATCTCGGCGTCAGTCAGGCGCGGTTTGCCTTGAGCATCCGGCTGGAACGGCACTTCGCGGTTGATATTCTTTTTATAAGGCTCGGGCAGATCATTATAGAGATCGACGCTGCCCTGATGCGATCCGGTCTGGATACGTGGATACCAGCGGGCCGGATCGGTATCGCGTGTGACATAAAAGTCGATAACATCCTTCAGACTGTGAAAGCTGCCATTATGAAAAAACGTCTTGCGTAGGGCGACATTGCGCAGGCTCGGTGTACGGAATGCCCCGCAGTACTGCGTCTGCTGCTCAAGGCCGCTGCGGAATGGACCGCAGAGCCCCAGATCATAGAATGCAGGATCATGATTGATGGTCAATTGCGGATTGCGCGGTACACCGATCGCAATCACGCCATAGTCACTGAACTGCGGCAGGCCGCCTCGGATCGAGATCTTGCTGGTATGGCAGGAGGCACAGTTGCCCTTCTCGGGATCATTAAACACCGCAAGTCCATGCTGCTCCGCTGGTGTCAGTGTCGCCTGCCCGCGCAGGTAAGCATCATATTTGCTGCTATAGGGAAAAAATTCCTTGGCATCACGCTGGAAATACTCCAGTGCCAGCGTCATCCATTTAAAGGCGCTGGCATCGTCATCCAGTGCATGCGCACCAAAGGTCTGCCGGAATAGCGGCGCGTAGTCTGCCTTGCGCAGTTTACGCACCACATCACTAGGACTGGCGTTGGCCATCTCGTTCGGAGCCATGAGCGGCAGTGCCGCCTGACTGTGCAAGGTGGAGAATTTGCCATCCCAGCCAAAGCCCCCCGTTGGCCCCTGATCTCCCGCACCGGGTTTATCGTCATCATAGAAATGCGCGACAAACGCTGGCAGACGATCCTTATAACGCAGCGATGGCACGGCCCGATTGCCCATGAGCGTTAAATCTGCCCCACCCGGCTGCGCCGCCAGCTCATTGGGCGGACCATAGGCATAGGCCGGATCATGGCAGGAGGCACAGGACTGTTTACCTGAGCCCGACATCGCCGGATCAAAGAAGATCTTGCGCCCGACCGCCTGCATCAACTCGATCTTGGGCGCAGCGATGACCTGCATGCTGTAGACATTGTCATTCGCCAACGAATCCGCATGCGAGACGGCGACAGGCTGATACAGTCGCTGCTCGGCCTGAGTCTGGGCGGCGCGCAAGCTCTGCTCATGACAGCCTGACAGCAGCCATGCCGCCGACACCATAATCAACAGTATGCCCCGATGGCTGTTGCTGTGACGCATAGCGACATGACGTGGCGATTGCGCGGGTTTGAAGCTCATCACAGGCACGATGTTTCCTCATCAGATTCATGCAACAGAAAAATCCCCTCATACGAGGGGATTTTCCGGATTCAACGGATCATATCGATCCATGCTTAGAAGTTAAACAGTCCGGACATGTCATCAATCGCAGGCGCGTTGCTGGGCAGATAGTTGCCATTGGTCTGTACCGGATTTGGCAGATTGTCACGGCTGTTCGGCGAGATGGTCGGCAGGCTCCAGTTCTTCTCGATGAACTTCATGATCGACGAATGATCGGCGTAGTGGTGATCAATATAGCCCTTCTTGGCATAAGGCGATACCACGATCATGGAGATACGGGTACCGTCACCAAAGAAGTCCAGCGGCTGGATCGGGGCGCTGTCAAAGTAACCGCCACCCTCATCCGAAGTCACGATAATCGCGGTGTTTTGCCACAGCGCAGGATTGGCCTGTACCGAGTTGATGACATTCGACAGGAAGCCTTCGTAGAAGACGGGTGCCGACTGACCGGGGTGACCGCTTTCCAGATCTGGTGGAATCACGAAAGTCACCGCAGGCAGGGTGTTTGCAGCCACATCCTGATAGAAATTAAACATACCTTGCAGGTTATTCTGCATCGGGCCGGTCATCACACGGGTATTGGCCACCAGCGGGTCGCCAATGTTGTTATAGACCAGATTGTCGATGATATCGTTGGTCACACCCGGGAAATAAGTCGAAGTGAAGTCATTGAGATTGCGACCACCGGTATACCATTTCCAGCTCACGCTGTTGTTGGTCAACAGATCCGCGATGGTCGGGGTGGTTTGCGGTGGGAAGGTATACGTCGTCGCACCCAGTGGCTGCACGATACCCGTCGAGTTATACGGCAGGTTGTAGTTGTTCACGAGGTAGTAAGCACCGGAACCACACTTCGGATCACGACCCAGTTGATTCAGGAGTCCACGGATCGACGCCACGCCGGGCTGTGTCGTATCCGCGCAGTTCACATAGGAGCCGCCACTGTAGCCGTCATTGCTAAAGAAGTTATTGGTACCGGATTGTGGATTCGGGTTTTCGATCTGGTTGGCCGGCGGGGTCGCAAGCGTACCATTGACGTTATACACCGGCAGCACACCGGCGGTGGAGATGGCATAGAAGTTCATGCCGGTCCCACCCATGACGGACTGGTGGAAGTTGTCACTCATGGCGTACTGGTCAGCCAGACTCTTGAAATACGGCGCATCGCCTTGCGTCATGTTAAAGAAGCCCATGGCCTCACTGCCCTGCATCGGGTTAGACGGTGTCGGCGACATGCCCGCAACGCTGGTCGCACCACCGGTACCGGTAGTCGATGGCGTCCAGACAAACAGGTCAGGCTTGGCATTGGTCCCGC
>JASLEL010000258.1 GCA_030151145.1 Aquirhabdus sp.
CGCAAGTGCAGCTAAGTCTTTAATCAGTAAAAACTATTTAGATATTCGCTCTACTGATGAACTTTTTTGATTTTTTCGGTGTTTTCATTCTCCAAAATCAGCCAGCCAGCGTCTGCTACTCGCCATACTGCCCTTTTTGCTGAAATCCACGCCATTCTTTCGTGTTACACCGCGCCAAAATCCACTGAAAACAAAAAAGGACCGCTGACGCGATCCTTTTTTAGGCTCTAGCTGGGCTTTTTGAAAGCCTCGCTTTTTAAACTTAACCCAGCAGCGCCAGCAAGCGTGCTTCAGCACGCGCAATCGCGTCACGAACTTGTACCGGTGCAGTCCCGCCGAAATGATTGCGCGCAGCAACCGAACCTTCCAGTGTCAACACCATCAAGACGTCCTCCTCAATCAAAGGAGAGAACTGCTGCAGTTCTGTCAGCGACAGCTCCGACAGATCACGTTGCTCACGCACACCCAGCGCCACCGCTTTACCGACGATCTCATGTGCATCGCGAAAAGGGATGTTCTTTTTCACCAGATAATCCGCCAGATCGGTCGCGGTCGAGAATCCACGCAGCGCGGCTTCTTTCATCACGTCGATGTTCGGCACCAGTGCCGGAATCATGTCCGCAAAGGCCAGCAGACTGCCACGTACGGTGTCGATGGCATCAAACAGCGGCTCTTTGTCTTCCTGATTGTCTTTGTTATAGGCCAGCGGTTGGCCTTTCATAAGCGTCAGCAAGCTCATGAGATCGCCATAGACCCGACCCGTCTTACCACGGATCAATTCCGGCACATCTGGGTTCTTCTTCTGTGGCATGATGGATGAGCCCGTACAGAAACGGTCTGGGATCTGGACAAAGCGGAACTGCGCCGAAGTCCACAGGACGAGTTCCTCACTGATCCGCGACAGATGCATCATGATAAGGGAGGCTGCACTGGTGAACTCGATGGCGAAGTCTCGATCCGACACCGCATCCAGCGAGTTTTCACAGACGGCTTCAAAGCCGAGCAGCTCTGCCGTATAAGCACGGTTAATCGGATAAGTGGTGCCTGCCAGCGCCGCCGAACCCAGCGGTAGACGGTTGACCCGGCGGCGCAGATCAATCAGACGCTCACCGTCACGCAGCAGCATCTCAAACCAAGCCAGCAAATGATGACCAAAAGTCACGGGCTGTGCAGTCTGCAGATGAGTAAAGCCCGGCATGATGGTATCGCTGTGCTTGGCAGCAAGGCTCAGAATGCCCTGCTCCAGTTTTGCCAGCAGTTTCAGCAGCGCATCGACTTCATCGCGCAGGTAGAGGCGGATATCGGTCGCCACTTGATCGTTACGGCTGCGTCCGGTATGAAGTTTCTTACCGGTAATGCCGATCAGGTTGGTCAGGCGATGCTCGATGTTCATGTGCACATCTTCAAGGTCGATGCGCCACTCAAAGCGACCGGCCTCAATATCGTCTTTAATGCTGGTCAAACCACGGATGATGTCATCACGTTCAGCATTCGTGAGGACACCGACCGACGCCAGCATGGTGGCATGCGCGATCGAGCCCTGAATATCCTGACGATACAAGCGCTGGTCAAACTGGACAGATGCGGTAAACTCAGCGACAAAGGCATCGGTTGCTTCACTGAAGCGGCCGCCCCACATACCAGAAGCTTCGGGTTGCGGTGTGCCCGCAGGGGATGAGGTGTGATCTAAAGGAGTATGGGCAGGTGTGGTCATCGTCATCAGTACGCAAACGCAAAATAAAGACCAGTATAGCAAATCCTGTGCAGCAAACAGAGAGTCCCGGCACAACCGATCCGGCAGCAACCGTGATTGGTGCTGATGCTGACCCACACGCCGTATTTTTTCTGCCAAGTCTTATTCAGACAGGTCCGCTGCTGCGTCTCATGATCATCACCAGCGTACTGGCCGTGCTCTTGGTGCTGGTACCTGCGCATACTCTGGCAGAATTTTCCGCTGACCGGCTGTTTGCCTACCTGCTCTTCATGAACTGGTGCACCGCCAGCTTTGCGATCATCACGGACTGGATACGCCCGTATTTATTGCAACTACACCGGATACAGGCGGCGTTGCTGTGTATCGTGCTGATCGATGTGATCGTGGTGGCATCGACTCTCGTCGTCCATCAGATCCAGAGCGCCATGCATCTGATCACGATCACCCGCCACGACCTGATCGCACAATGCACGCATAATTTCCTGCTGACAACGCTCATCAGCAGCGTCCTGCTGCACTATCTCTATGTCCGAGAGCAGCTCGTACTGCGTGAGCGGGCCGAGTTGTTTGCACGGCTGGATACCCTGCAAGCCCGTATTCGTCCGCATTTTTTGTTTAACTCCATGAATACCCTATTGTCGCTGATCGAAACCGATCCGCGCCGGGCCAGTATCGTCGTAGAAGACCTCTCCGCGCTGTTTCGCGCCAGCCTGAAAAAATCCGGCATGGTCACCCTGCAGGAAGAAGTCCGGCTGTGCAAACGTTATCTGGCGATTGAATCCCTGCGCCTTGCTGAGCGGCTGCAAGTCGAATGGCATGTGTTGGAAGACCCTTTACTGGAAATGATCCGCATTCCCTCACTCACGCTGCAGCCGCTGATCGAGAACGCCATCATTCATGGTATCGAACCCAGCAGCCGCCCCAGCCTGATTTCTATCCTCACCGAATGGGACGGTGACGAAGTCAAGATCGTCGTCACCAACCCCATCCCGATCACTCACAACGCCGCACACCACAGCCATCAGCAGCGCCAGCCGGGTAATCAGATGGCACTCAACAACATCCATGAACGCCTGCAAGCCCACTACGGTCCGACGGCACGGCTCAGCACCCACCGCGGGCAAGATTTCTTTACCGCCTACCTCAGCTACCCCTACTCAACGCAACCCCGTCTATCCTGATCAGAATCAAGTCGTTGTAGACGACAACTCATGTACAAAATTGCACTATAACAATACAGATTTGATTTTCCAGTGCAGAATATATACTGTATACGCTGAGGCAGTTCTAAACTGAAACCTCAAAATCATCATGTTATGCTATTTTTTCGTGATGTAGTTGAAAAAATACAGATTAAAAGCCATTTCACGGATGAGCCATGGATGCATCTGCAAGATATCTGTGCAGCAGGTACGATCCAGTTGCCAAAAGCACAAGTTTTTGTGGTTGAATTTTAAACAAAAGAACTCCATCGTCATACCAAGGCACCCGGAGTTTTGAAAAACTAAAAAGGGAATAGGGATATTCCAGGAGGAGCTATGAACGTTCTGATTTGCGACGACGAACCGCTGGGCAGGGAACGTCTGAGTCGACTGGTGACTGAAGCTGGGCATCAAGTGATTGGAGAAGCCGCCAATGGCCGCGAAGCCGTCAGCAAAGTGAATCAGTTTCACCCCGATGTACTGCTGCTGGATGTCCGCATGCCAGAAATGGACGGGATTGCCTGTGCAGATGCACTGACCGGTCTTGATCACCCTCCGGCTGTCATTTTTGTCACCGCATCCGATCAGCACGCCATCGAAGCCTTCAAAAAACAAGCCATCGGCTATCTGCTCAAGCCCGTGAACCGCGAAGACCTGTACGACGCGCTCACCCGAGCCAGTCGCCTGAATGCCGCCCAGCTCAATCAGCTGCATGCCGCCAATGAATCCAGCACACCCGCACCCGGCTCCCAGCGTCAGCACATCATCGCCCGCACCCATCGTGGTATGGAGCTGATACCGCTGGAAAACATCTACTATTTCCTCGCCGATCAAAAATACATCACCGTTCGCCATACAGGCGGTGAAGTACTGATCGACGAAACACTGAAGGATCTGGAGTCCGAATTCGGTGACCGTTTCATTCGCGTCCATCGCAATGCACTGCTCGCCATCTCCTATCTGGAAGGCATCGAAATGATCGCCGCCGGTCAATATCAGGTCCGTTTCCGTGGTATTGATGAACGTTTAGCCATCAGCCGTCGCCATTTGCCCCTATTAAAAGATAAAATGCACATGCTCTAGTCAGATCTTTGGGCTAAGTGGCATTGTACCCCTGATTTTATCATCCTCATCCGCGCATCGGCTCCTGCTGATGCGCGGATGGCGTATCTGGATCACCTCACCCATGACATCCGCTCGCGCTACCCTCAAGATCGCCACCCGCCAAAGCCCGCTCGCCCTGTGGCAGGCCAATTACATCAAAGACACCTTAAGTGCCCGCTACCCAGAGCTTGAGATCACCTTGGTTACCATGGTGACCCAAGGCGACAAGATTCTGGATACCGCCCTGTCCAAGATCGGTGGCAAAGGCCTATTTGTTAAAGAGCTTGAGCAGGCGCTCTTTGATGGGCGTGCGGATCTCGCAGTCCACTCCATGAAAGACGTGCCGATGACACTGCCAGACGGACTGGCACTTCCCGTGATCTGTACCCGGGAAAATCCCAGCGATGCCTTAGTCTCCCATCACTATGCCCGACTCGCAGACCTCCCGCAGGGTGCACGCGTCGGTACCTCCAGCCTACGCCGTGCCTGCCAGCTCAAATATCTGCGTCCAGATCTCGTGATTCAGGATTTACGCGGCAATGTCGGCACCCGCCTATCCAAACTTGATGCCGGGCTCTACGACGCCATCATCCTTGCCAGCGCCGGACTCATCCGTCTGGGGCTGCAGGATCGCATCCGCGAGGAACTCGACACGGCTGCGCTCCTGCCAGCGGTCGGCCAAGGCGCACTGGGACTGGAATGCCGTAGCGGAGATACCCGTGTGCTTGATTATCTCTCCTCACTCAACGACCCCGAGACCAGCATCTGCGTACGCGCCGAGCGCGCCTTCAATCATCGCCTCATGGGCGGCTGTCAGGTGCCGATCGCTGGGTTTGCCGTGCTGGAAGGCGATCAGCTCTGGCTGCGCGGTCGGGTCGGCAGTCTCGATGGCAAAACCTTGCTTAAAGATCAAATCCGAGGCCATGCCGCTGACGCAGAAAGTCTGGGCGAAACACTCGCCTCGCTGCTGCTCGGTCAGGGCGCTGATCGTCTGCTGGCAGAGCTGCATAGCCCGCAGAAGGATTAATGGTGTCGCACCATGACCGATGCCCTGCCAACCTTCCTCAACACCCGCCCACCAGAGCGCAGCCAGCCACTGACTGCGCTGCTGTCGCAGCATGGCTGGCAGGTGATCGAACTTCCTTTACTCGAATTAGTACCGCGCGCCCTCAGCGCGGACGAAACCACGGCGCTGGATCGGCTTGCACATGGCTTTGGCAAGGTCGGCAAGATCAACGTCATTATCGTGGTCAGCCCTACTGCCGCAACGCTGGGATTAGCCGCACTGCACGCCCGGAGCATCACGGCAGATCTGCTGCCTTTGTCATGGCTTGCCGTCGGTCAGGGGACTGCAGATGTCCTCAAAACCGCAGGGATCGAAGCCCATTTACCCACACTTGAGACCAGCGAAGGATTAATTGCCAGTCCGATGCTTACGGCGCTTGAGTCTGGAGATACTGCGATGATCTGGCGCGGCAATGGCGGACGCGAGCTGGTGCAGCAGCATCTGTTTGCACAGGGCGTCAACCTTGAAATCATTAATTTTTATCAGCGCCAGCTTCCCGCATCCAGCCAGCAATTCTGGAGCGAACATTGGGGCAATCAGCAAAGTCCAGATAAAAAAAAAGACACACCGTGGCCTGACATTGTGCTATTAAGTAGCGGCGAGTCATGGCGATATTGGCAAAAGCTGGCGGGGCCGCGCACCTTTGACCCCTGGTTTTTAGTGCTGGGAGAGCGTCTCTGGCAAGCACTACAGCCCCACACCACACGCCTGTCACAGCTCCAGCGTCTGCAGCCGCTGCATATCCTTCAGACCCTCGAGGGCCTTGATTTAACTACGATAAGGATTCCGCATGTCCATACAGATGATTAACGCCTCTGATGCCTTACTTCAGCATCACTGCGTATGCAGGAGTGCCGCATGACACGCTGGGCTACCATGACCGGATCACTGGTGGTGATCGCGGGCCTTGGGCTCGCAGGCACTCAGCTCTATCGTATGGGCAGCGAACGCTATCAGGACCTCTCGCAACAGCAAACCCAGCTCTCACTGCAAGTCTCGGATCTGAATGACCACTTTATCGCCCTCTCGCGAGCCGCAAAGGCAGCGCCTGCAAGCGCGCCCGCCAGTACCGCCCTCATCGCCAGCGATCAGGCGACGCAGCAGCTCTCCCTGTACTGGCTCAGTCAAACGCTACAACTGGCACAAAAACAACTGGATCAGGCACCCCTCCTGACCAGCGCCACCGATCTGACCCAGCCGGGCAACGCCTTGACCAACATCAAGAACACCCTGAATGAAGTCAAGCAGGCCCTGCCCGGCATGCAGGCCGCACAAAGTATCTCCAGCATCACCGCCGCCGAAATCGGCACCGCAATCGATCGCGATCTCAAGATGATTGACGATAGCGGCTTAAAATTCATCCAGAGCAATCAGGCGCTGGACCGGCAGTTGGCGACCATGCAGGCCCAGCTTGATCATATGGCAAGCCAAGGCCCGCACTTTAATCCCGACCGCAGCAACACCGCCTCCGGCAGTGTAGACGGTGGCAGTTTCCTGAACCGCTTCCTCGTCATTGAACGCAGCTCGGGCGATGCCCGCAGTCAGACCCTGCAGCGTAGCCTGATCTGTCGTGAAGTCGCCCTCACGCTTGGTCTGGTCCGGCAGGCACTGGCAGAAGGCCAGACCGATCGCGTCATGCAGCTGCTCACCGACAGCCGGACTCAACTGGCCGGTCTCGTCGATACCGATGCCCGGCAGATGCAGACCGGCCTTGCGGCCCTCTCCGTTCAGGAGACCCGCCTGCACCTCTCGGCACTGGATGCCCTCCCGCCTGAGGTCAAGAACCATCCGACGCTGCCTGCTGCTTCTGTCGCTCTGCCCGCCCAGAATCCAGCCAGCGGTATTGCCGCATCCGGCACCGCCGCGACCAGCACCACAGTGCCCAGTCATCCGGGAAGTGCCTCATGACCAGCGGCATTCTATTTATCCTCTTCAGCCTGATCGTGCTCATGCTGCTGGCATTGATTGCCAGCCTGCTCCTGAATGACGCAGGCTATGTGCTGGTGATCTGGAATGGCTGGCAGGCGCAATCCTCGGTCGGTTTCCTTTTGCTGACGACGCTGGTCTGTGCCATCGGCTTTATCCTGCTGTTTTTCATCAGCCGCGCCATTCTCTATAGCTCATCGGCCTATCGTGAAAAGCGCAAAATCAAATCGCAGGTCAAGACCCTGATCAGTCTGGACGATGCCATCCGCAATCGTCTGGTCGAAAACTTTACCCAAGCCTTCGCCGTCATGGAAAAAGCCCTGACCCGCTATAGCCTGAACCAACATCCTCTGAACAAGAAAAAAGGCTCGGCGCTGCACCTCTTGCAAGCCGACGCCGCCAAACGCGCCAAGCGCTATCCCGACGCACTGGCCCATCTGACCGAGATCGACAGTGACGACCATGAGCTTGCCTCCCTGATCCGCGCCCAGATTTATCTGGAAACCGGCGATCTTGTCCATGCCCAGAGCACGCTAGAGTTGCTGCTCGCCTACCCTGAGCAAGGCTACAAAGAACCGGTCCGTGAAGCCCTGCAACCTAAATTCGACGAGCAAGTCGGTATCCTCTGGAGCAGACTGGCCGCATTGCAGCCATGGGACATGCTCACGCGCACCCGTCAGCCTTTGCCATCTCTCATCGACTGGTCTCTCTGGCTACAGGCACTCAATCAGGCCGTCGCACCGGCTGAAGTCACGCTATTGATCAGCCGACTGCTAGAACAGATGCCTATCGCCGTGCAAGATCAGCACGCCAGCCTGCTCTTTGCACTGCTGGCCCGCTATGGCACAGATCAGCAGATCCAGACCCTGATCCAAAGGATCTTCGGCGAGCGACTGGACCCCGACCTACTGAATAGCTGGACCACCTACACGCTTTTGCAAACGACGAAATCGCCTGTCACAGCACCCCACGACTCAGCAGCGACGGTGAACACAGCGCCTGCGACCGATACAATCACCACAGAGCCTGATCCAGTCGTCAGCAGTGACGGCGGTGTATCGACGACCGCCACTCAGATGCCGCAACAAAAGCTCAGTCAACCCAACCAGACAGCAAGCCAAATACCGGACCACGTAGACAGTATCCTGAGCCAACTGGAACAGCGCTATCCAGCCCAGCCCGACATTGCGCTGGCCCGCACCCGCTGGCAGGCACAGATCGCCGTGTTTGCGGAGCCCGCATCAGTCCTGCATGCACTGGCCGAGACCTATCCTCAGCACAGCCTGATCCAGCATTATCTGCAACTGGCCGAGATCACACGGCTTCCGCTCTCAGCAGAAATGCAACAAAGCCTACTGACCCGGTTGGTAGCCGCTCCGTTGCCACTCATCCCCCCACGGGAGCCCATCGCGCCGGTAGCGGAGGCAGACACGCCTGTTGATGTCGAGCCGCCGGCAGCAGGATCAGACCAGACACTCTGAAACCCTGCGCAAGGTAAAGATGCCAAGTGGTCAAGCATTTTTTATCCGCATTGCCCGACAAGGCAGCATCGTCTTCGTGACCTGACATGCCTTATAATGGTGCAGATCAGGCTACGCTGGCATTCTCTGGTGATGCCACGTAGATGCTGCTGTGATCTGCTACAGGCGTTTTACCCTCGCCCATGCTATTCTCAAAGCCCTGACATCATGAGTCACACCCTGTTTGCGTATCACCCTGTCTCGTCCTTACCTGCTCAAGCGGAATCAGAATTTATGAGTGCGCTGAAAGAATTTGCCGTCGTCTATCGCCAACACGTCGCGTGGGGCGATATGGATGCTGTGGGTCATGTCAATAACGTGATGTACTACCGGTATATCGAAAGCGCCCGCGTAGAGTATCTGATGCGCATTCAGGCCATCGGTCAGGGACTCTCAGCGGTCATCGCCTCAAGCTCCTGCCGCTTTCTGCGTCCCGTTTTCTTTCCCGATACGCTTGAGATCGGCGTGCAGATCATCGAAGTGCGCAACTCCGGCTTTCGCATGAACTATGTGCTTTATAGCACCAACCAGCAGCAGGTCGTCGCCACTGCCGAAGCCATTGCCGTCATGGTCAATGCCACCACTCTGGAGAAAGCCGCTCTGCCGCCAGAACTGCGCGAACGTATTTATGGTCTGGAAATGAGCGTCGGCCATAACCTGCAAGGTGACGACGACGAGCGCAGCCTGACCAGCGAGTTGACCCATGCCGCCCGCTCCCTGCGCCAGAATATCCGCGACAACATCAAAGAAGGCATCCGCGAAGGCCGCGAAACCTTAAAAGAAGGCTTCCGCGAAGGCAAAGAAACCATCAAGGAAAACATCGAGCAGATCGTGCCGCGCCTGAAACGCGACTGAGACTACCCTCAAGCGGATGAGGGTAGTGCCCTACCCTTGAGAACACCATGACCCAAATCCACGTCATTCAAGACGACATCACCCGCGTCCATGCCGACGCCATTGTCAATGCCGCCAACACCTCCCTCTTGGGCGGCGGCGGTGTCGATGGGGCGATCCATCGTGCCGCAGGCTCTGCACTGCTTGACGCCTGTCAGGCCGTACGCGCACGCCAGGGCGGATGCCCTGTCGGTCAGGCGGTCATCACCTCAGCCGGTCGTCTACCTGCCCGTTTTGTGATTCATGCGGTCGGTCCACGCTGGCAGGATGGGCAGCATGGCGAGCCTGAGCGCTTGGCACAGACCTATCGCAGTTGCTTTGAGCTGATCCGGCAGCACGGCATCACCTCCGTCGCCTTCCCCAATATCAGCACAGGCATCTACCGCTTTCCTAAAGACTTTGCCGCCGAGATCGCATGGCATGCCATGCAGGCATCACTGCCGACGCTACCGGCGCTTGAGCAGATCACCATCGTCTGCTTTGAGCAGGACAATTACGACCTCTATCAGCAACTGATCGCGTCAGGCAGCATCCAGCATCCCTAAATATCCCTAACAAGCATCGCCATCCCGCATGTGATTAGGCGACCGCAGATCCTTGTCGCCGCAGAACGACATGTGTGGCCTTCTCCGACGCTACAGACTGTACGCACGCGTAGCCCAGCGCCCGCAAGTCGATGCCTTCAAACAACGGTTCTCCCCGCCCCAAGAGGACTGGTGCGATGGCAATGTGCAGCTCATCGATCAGGCCGTAACGCAGGTACTGCCGTATGGTCGCCGGGCCGCCGCCGATACGTACATCCATTCCGCCTGCCGCCTTGCGAGCACGGTCCAGCGCCTCGTGAATGCCGCCAGTGACGAAGTGAAATGTCGTGCCGCCCGCCATCTCGATAGAAGGGCGCGCATAATGGGTCAAGATAAAGACGGGCACGTGATATGGTGGATTATCGCCCCACCAGCCTTGCCAAGTCAGGTCCGACCAGTCCCCACGCGTGGGTGCAAACATGTTTCGCCCCAAAATCCAGGCCCCGACCTGCTCAAAGCCACGCGCGGCAAAGTCATCATCCACGCCGGTCGTCCCGCCCGCTTTGCCAAATAAAGTCTGCTGAAACGTGCGGGTTGAGATCAGCCACTGATGCAGCTCCGTCCCGCCGACGCCCAGCGGATGATTGATGTCCTGATCCGGACCTGCACCGTACCCGTCCAGCGAGATGGTGAAGCCATTAACGCGAATACGTGTCATCATCTGTCTCCGTTTTAAATTCCTGCCTACGATGAGAGGGTCGATTGTCCATCCCATCGACCACCTCCCTTGCAACGGATGCGGCCCCAAAGCCGCATGATCCCGTCCGCCTTAAGCCTGCATCACCGCAAGCAGTTCATCCAGCTTTTCAAAGGACCCCGCAAAGCCCTGCTGCATCCCGCCGCGATTTGACAGGAACACGGCCATCTGAGCCTCATTCGCATTGACCGGGCCGCCACGCAAGGTCAAGGTTGTCTCGCCATCCTGCTCCTCAAACGTCAGATGGTTCAGCACCTCAAGCGGCCAGTCCGGTAGCCACGGATTGGCAGTGATGCCGCCCGCCTCATCCGAAAAACTATTGATAAAGACGATGGTATCCGGCGTGCTGATCTCCTGATAGACAAAGCGCCCCCACATCTTCTGACCGTTCGGCGCAATCATGGCATAGTGAAATACACCGCCCGGGCGGAACTCCAGATGCTTCACTTCAACCTCAAAACCTTTCGGCCCCCACCACTTCGCCAGACGCTCGGCCTCGCTAAACGCCTTAAACACCAGTGCCTGTGGTGCCTTAAAGGTACGGGTAATCACAAACTC
>JASLEL010000442.1 GCA_030151145.1 Aquirhabdus sp.
CCGAGCAGTTCCAGTACATCCTGCGCGACGAATCCATGCACCTGAACTTCGGCATCGACGTGATCAACCAGATCAAGATCGAAAACCCGCAGCTGTGGACCGCCGAATTCCAGCAGGAAGTGATCCAGATGATTCTGGAAGGCGCGACCATCGAGATCGAGTATGCGCGAGACACCATGCCACGCGGTGTGCTGGGCATGAATGCCGCGATGATGGAAGAGTACCTGAAGTTCATCGCCAACCGTCGTCTGACCCAGCTCGGTCTGCCCGAGCAGTATGCCGGTGTCAGCAATCCGTTTAGCTGGATGTCCGAGATGATGGATCTGCGTAAAGAGAAAAACTTCTTTGAGACACGGGTCACTGAGTATCAGACCGGTGGTGCGTTGAGCTGGTAAGGCCCGCCGTCCTAGCGCGACACATAAGATGTCCCTAGCGGCGCCTTCGATGACATCCGGCGACAAAGTTGTCATTCTGAATCCGCACAACAAAAGAGGCGTCATTTGTATGACGCCTCTTTTGTTGTCAACTGTCACGTCCCGAATAAGGTTTACACATCCCGACGTCTAGCGATTGTGATGCAATCCATCGTTAAGCGTATTCAACGCGAATATATCCTTGTCTTTAAATTGACGGAGGTAGATCAAGTCGAAATGACCTATCACAAATTCAGGATCGTTATGGAACTCAGGAATGCTCTACAGTTTTCGAGTACTTAGGCATACATAGTAAATTAGATCGGTGGCGAAGAACTCCTTGTCTCTTTGGGACACTAACCATGTCTAATTCCCTGCTACTCACACCAGAGCAGTCGATTAATGAGCTGAGCAGCTACTTCTTGAAACACCACAAAAGCAGAATTCTTTAGGTAATCCCTCCCCAAAAAAGCCCCGCATTGCGCGAGACTCTCTACATCATGATATATTCAGACCATCTATCGATACGATCTATGTCCCAGACTAAGTCAGATGAACCTCGATTTCCTCGACATGATTCAAATCAGGACCTTTGCGTAAGAAAGCAATCCATGCTTTCAATACCTGTTCCACACCATCGATGGGCATCACATCGCATTGGCTTTCATCGTAAAAAAAATAACCCACGACCTGAAGAGGCTCAATGTCTCCACACCATGAATTAGTAGACCAATCTTCCTCAGGTACTTCACCCCGATTTACAGACTCAAGCTTTTGCAACCCCTCTTTAGCCCACTCAAGATATGGAAAAGAGCCATTCCCCCCATCATCCGTCAGTAACCATGCCAAACTCCCTCTGAAATCAGCAGGTCTTTCGAGAAATATACAACGGGGTCTCATTACCTCGTCATTCCAAGTCGTTGATTTATACCACTCAAATCTAGCCTTCATATTACATCCTCTATCATTAAATCATTACATTACCGGGTAAACTGTAGTAGGCGTGACAAAGCCTTTTACCTTAACACCGCTTGGTGTAGTCCCTTCCCACATATCATCCTTTGGAATCGCCCCCGGAATGATGGTTCTTTTTTTATACGCTTCATCGACCTCGACCTTAATGCGATCTTTGCTCCACGAATCAGGGAACATTGTAGATAATCCCTTGCCTTTTTTAGGTAAATATTTACTAGGATTGTGAGGGTCTTCAACTTCAATTTTGGCCTCATAAACACCATGTTTATCAGGCACCTTTGTCACTTGAACCACTCTCACATTATGACCATGTATCGAGTGACCTCCTCCGACATTGACTCTCTTCCCGACTCTTCTCACTTCTCCAGGAATGATATGATTGTCAAAGTCGATCGGCGCTGTGACCTTACCAACCACTTTTGATGCCGCCTCATTCGCAGCCTTCTGATCCGCAGGAGACATCACCCGTTTAGCGAGCACGAGCGGTGGCTTCGGCCCGACATACTGAACCGGCGTATAGTTCGGTTTGGTCGTAGATGATGTCACGTGACTAGCTGCTTGAGACGTTTTAGGTGATACAGCAGCATGCGGACTGGCTGCAGGCTTAAGCACCTGAGCTGTTTGGGGCAGCTTCGGTTTCGGTGGCACCGCCATCTCAACCTTAGTCCCCGCACGCGCACCCGGTGCAAAGCGTTTCTGGATCAGCCCTGCCAGATCACCGATCAGCGCATCGCGATGCTCACGGAAAAACTCAGGATCAGCTTGCCCTGTCGCCAGCGCCGCCGCGCCGCCACCCAAGACCTCACCGGTATTCTTAAGAATACTCACATAGGGGTTCGACAAAAACTCCTGCTTCGCCAGATCGATCAGCGCATCTCGACGCTCATGGAAATATTCTGGATCATAATGCCCCGACACCAGTGCCGCCGCGCCGCCGCCTATTAGCTCGCCGATATTCTGGAGAGCTTGCCCAGAAGGATGCGATAAAAACTCCTGCTTCGCTTGATTAACCAGCGCATCCCGACGCCCACGGAAATATTCTGGATCATAATGCCCCGCCGCCAAGGCCGCAGCGCCACCGCCCAATAGCTCGCCGGTGTTCTTGAGGGCTTGACCTGTCTGACTCGACCAAAACTCCTGCTTCGCCTGATTAACCAGTGCATCCCGACGCTCACGGAAATGATCCAGATCAGAATGATCAGGCACCAGTGCCGCCGCACCACTGCCCAATAGCTCACCAGCGCTCTTGAGGATTTGCCCATACGAATGCGACAAGAAAGCCTTTTTGCCCTTATGGATCAGCGTATCGACCAGATGGGTCGCAAGCGCATGCGCCTTCGCAGGGGTATCCGGTAAGACTCTAGAAAAATCGGGCTTCTGCGCAGGCTGTGCAGATACACCATTACCTTTAAATGTAAATCGCCCATTGCCCTGACGTGGATGATCCTCCTCTACAAACTCCGCATCCTGCCCCATTCTCGCAGGCGGCACAGGCAGCGCCCCATCCAACCCCTGATAACCCGAATTCGGATCACTCACCAGACGCTCACGCTCCTCGCCCGCCGAGATCACCCCACCGTGGATCAACACCTGCGCCGTATCCGCATCACTCTTACGGACCCGTGCCAGCGCCTCACCATCCAGCTCATACAGAGGCTCATAGTCAAAAGTGATATTGCTGTCGATTTCACCAAACAGATCCAGTTGGATCACCTTGAGAATTATTTCGAGTGGATCAGTAAACAGCGCCTCCTGCATCGCATGCACATAGTCATAGAAGACACGGATTTCACTGTCACTGCTGGAGTTCAAGCCACTCGGTGTAATCCCCAACAGCTTGATCAGCGGAATATGACACGGCGCCGCCATCTGCTCCTGTGCCTGCGCCTGTAGCTTGTCCAGACCCGACAAAGGCGTGTTGTGCTGAAAGAATTCCTCGGTATCGTGGTTGAGTACCATCAGGCCACGGTTATCACGGGTCTTGTTAAAGAGTTCGGCACGCCGGATCAGGTCATCGCCATTACCCCCTGCCAGCGTCGCCTGCAGATCGGTCTTGATGCCGGTGATCGAGAAGCTATGCACGAGATCGCTGATCGATTCACTGGTGCGCAGGAAGCGCTCAACATAGGGCATGAGGAGTTGCGACATGCTGATGCCACCAAAGTTAAAGGCAGGCTTCAGCACATCGGGCAGCGGGTGCGAGATCAGGGTCAGCAAGCGATCGCTATGCACCTGTTTCCCCATCACAAACCACGACCGAGGATGGAAGAACCATTTATCCGTCGGATCGATCGCGTTGTATTCGACCGGCGAAGTCCAGATGGCTTCGACGTTTTTAAAGCCTTTGAGACTGCCTTTTTGGATGGCGGCGGGATCGATCAGCAGCGGCAGGTCTTGTTTGTTCTCCTGCCCTTTGATATCAATAAAGATCTGCGCCCGACCAAAGAAACCATCCTGCTCGGCGGCTTTACGCATCAGGTCTTGTACGCGGTGTTTAATTAAAGCTTGTTCAATCGCCGTGACCTTCGTGCGGTCGGTCTGACCGGTGGTCTTGATCTTGATCCATTTGCGCGTCATCTCGACCGCAAGGGTGGTGGTGGGTGCGCGATACTCCGAGCGCGTCGCCATCTCAGACAAGGTGCCATAGCCAATAAAGCTGTTCATCTCGGTGTAGAAGCTATTGGCGTAGTCGTGGCAGCGGTTATTTGCCGCATCCAAAGCCAAGCCCTGACTGCTCTCGGCAAAGCCTTGCGGGATCACGCCGAGAGGCAGTTCAGGTGTATAGAAGCGCGCGTCATGGGCTCGCTCGGCGACACCATCGACGGCACGTGGACTGATGTGGGTTGGAGTACGGGCGGGGTGTTCTGGAGCAGCATTGCTCACGCCATGCTTCTTACAGGCATGGCTATCCCGCCCGAACAGTCTGTTCAGGATAGAATGAAAGATCGTCATAAGCGTTCCGACAGGTCGAATGACCCAAGGGTTAAGACAACAAAAAACCGCCTCAGCGGGCGGTCATGGCATTGTGGAGAGAGACGATTGATGTCTGACAGGCACAAAAAAAGCCCGACTTTTTCAAGTCAGGCTTTAAGACACGCGCATGTCAGAGATTCATCTGGAGTGCTTCGATACGGTCATACTTTCATAGCCTGTGGCCGGCCTCAAGCCGTTTTTTGCATCACCCCTTAAAAATGCCATGCAACAATCGCAATTCGAAAACGCTTCGAATCAATTGCCTCGTGCTGAATTGTTATAGCCATAGCGACTTTTCAGAAAATGACACGATATGTGACGCTCACAACCAAAAATGACAGCTTATGTGTCGTCAAGCCATGTCATCATGTGTCGCTGACGGCACCAAGCTTCTGATTTATCGAAGCCAAAAATGACATCTTATGTGTCGTTCGACGGTCCTAGTGCGACACATAAGATGTCCCACGGGACGCTTGATTTGTCATTAGAGGGACAGTAGTTGCCATTCCAGACTGCTGTCCCGACCTGAGATAGCTTGACACTTTTTTCACATAAAACGCCCGATGAACCTCATTGGGCGTTTTGTATTTTAGAGCAAGATGCGGCAGGCGCTAATTATGCATCCCTACAGACTCTGCCTCGGTAATTCCCTCTCAAAATAGCTAAGATGGATTCAACCGCAGCTAGAAATGGGGGGATGACCTGATCAGCGCAATTTTTTGACTTCCGAGTTATAGATCGCCAAAGCAGCAGCTTTCCCCACGGCTTTATTGCCCTCATCATAAGCCTGAAACATCTCCGCCAGCTTCTGATCAATGAAAGCCGCCTTATCCAGATCCCGCTTCAGACGTGGCTTGATATAAGCCCACTCTTCACGGATATCAGCCATATTCTGCTCATAGGTGGTATATCCCCAGTCGGGATAGTTATCTGGTGCATCGGTAATCGCAACAGAAAGACCACCAGCGAAATCTAACAACTTCTCACTTAATGACATTTAGTAACTCCTTTTTCCAGAAAGCATCGGATTAGGTTGCACATTCGACATGGTATTTGCTGGCTGAGCATAAGAACTCATGGGGATCGCGTATGATCCACCCAACTGGGTTGGCCGGATGATGACTTGCACACCCGGTCGAATGGCATTCCGTTTGATCAACTGCGGCGTTTGCGCATTCTTGCGTGCCAGCGTCGCACCATACAGATTATAGCCAATCCCATTATCAGGAATGCCGTTTAGCAATGGAGAAGTAGGCGGCGGTGATGGGCATCAAATAATCCTGCATGAAACAGGGCCTCCTCAATTAGCATATACGCTTCATAACATTGGCACTATTCATCAATTGAACAATACGGCATAGTAGTATTCGCATGATCATTAGCGTTCGTCCACGCCAAAATCAGATCATTTATTGACCAATATGATCAATCTTTAAAGAAATCTCTTCGATATCCGCATTATTGACTCCATACAACTTAATGATTTCAAGTGCCTTTTCTGAAACCACCAAACGGAGCTCTTCATCTATAAAAAAGTCATCAACAGCAGGAACACCATTAACTTTTAACCAAAAGAAATCAGGAAGAACCTTCCCTTCATAAAGGTCACTAAATTGATCGGATGTTGAGACATCCAGACTTTCTAAATGAAATCCTGAACAATGCTTGTGATAAAGCTCAAGGCCTAACTCTTTGATTACCAAAAAACAAGGAAAACTTGTGATCAGACCATCTTGAGGCCAACCATCAAATACATACTGCAACTTTTCAATATGTGGAGGGTGTACTGAGCTATCCATTACTGTACCATCACCTAGGCCACCGGCCACTTCTGGCTCCAAAGAATAATACTTCATAAACTCATTTCCTTATTGCTGGGTTAAATTGATGACCGTATTTAGTATCTATTTCGGTAGCTTTTTTCAACAACTGCTCAGTTGTGGCATGTGGATTTTCTCTATAGAATTTATTCCACTCCTTACGAATTTTGCTTAAATGTAAATCTGAATTAACATCTTTAGGAATACCTCGTAAATTCTCGATCGAATGCATCTGCTCCTTAGAAACCGACTTAGGATAACGCTTCATCGCTTGTTGCTCAACAGCATGATGCACGACCACCTTTCCGTTAAGATTCGGGTATTTATCAAAAAATGTTCCTTTATAATTATCAGAGGTTGATGTTCCAAACTTAGCTCCTGAATAATTCGCTTTCCTCACCTCGTCAGGAGTTGCATGTTTAGAGTTACTTTGACCTGATTGCGTCTCATCCAACTTTGGATATTGCTTAGCTGGGGCAGCAATCTCGCTATTGGTACTTGCTGTATTCTTCCCGCCTGAAGCCTGAGAAGGTTTTTCGTTGACCTTTGTCGTCGTAGATGCTGACGGCTCCTCTTGATGAGTAGCTGGCGCGCTGCTTTTATTTGATGCTAAATTTTTCCCAATCACCACACCTGTTGCAGTCGACACTATATTTGTTTTATCTGGATCAGGCTCACTCTGTTTCCCGCCTGAAGCCCCGCCGACTTTCGGTGCTGGATTCTGATTATCTTTAGGCTTTTCACCATTCGCTGCACCATGACCAAAAGATACATGTTCCGCCGCTTTCTTTCCTGCTACCCCAATCCCTGCAGCACCGGCAATACGGATCAACATACGCCGACCATTAATGGTGACCCAGCGCAAGCCCATAGCAGCAAGTTCTTCTGCACCTGCTCCAAATAGTCCTTCTGCTGCGATTTCAGCACCAGCGATGACCAATGGCAGGAAGTCGTTAGCAATCGTAGCCTGCGGCACCTGCTCCGCATCCAAACCCTGATAACCCGAATTCGGATCACTCACCAGACGCTCACGCTCCTCACCCGCCGAGATCACTCCGCCATGGATCAACACCTGCGCCGTATCCGCATCACTCTTGCGCACCCGTGCCAGCGCTTCACCATCCAGCTCATACAGCGGCTCATAGTCAAAGGTGATGTTGCTGTCGATCTCACCAAACAGATCCAGCTGAATCACCTTGAGGATGATCTCGAGCGGATCGTTAAACAGCGCTTCCTGCATCGCATGCACATAGTCATAGAACACACGGATTTCACTGTCGGACGAACTGTTTAATCCCGATGGCGTAATGCCC
>JASLEL010000281.1 GCA_030151145.1 Aquirhabdus sp.
CCCGTGTTCGATCCATGTATCAAAAACAACAACCATCTGATTATTTTTTATACGGTTATCTTAATCGAAAAACACGGCAATGAGATGAATCGCTGAAAAAATTTATGCAGCAAAAAGAGGCGATCCTGCGAGTGCAAGGCACAGTTGCAGCAGCAGATCCCACGGCTGTTCCGCACCCACACCTTTGATGGACTGGTCACAGCGCAGGAGCAAGGACGACCACTGGACCGTATCAGATCGGGTCACGCGTTTACGCACATCTTGATAGAGATACTGGCGGCTGCTCCAGATGCCCAAAGCCTGATAATTGGGGAAGGGCTGCTCCAAAAGCTGGATCACGAGGCGCATCTCCTTGGCCAATGACCAAAGAATCAAGGACTCGGCCTCACCGGACTCCTGCAGATAGTGCAGAATGCGGACAGTACGTTCGATTTGCCCCAGAAGCGCAGCATCAGCCAGATCATATAAAGTATAGCGGGACTGATCAGTGAGCGCCGGCTGTAACGCTGTAACATCGATCTCGGTCTGCGACGGATAGAGGAACGATAAACGCATGAGTGCCTGATGCGCTGCCAGCAGGTTATTTTCGGTCTGATCAGCCAACATCCGCCACGCGGCTGCGCTTAAAGATAGCTGCAACTGTTGCGCCATCTCCGTCAAAAAACTTTGCCGCTCTTCGGCATTCTGCAGTTGCAGTGCAACAACAAGACCATTGGCAGCGATTGCCTGAAAGAACTTGGTTTTCTGATCTGCACCATCCAGTTTGGGCATGATAATCATCAAGAGATTATCCCCCGGCATCTGGATAAAACGCTCCAACGCCTGTAACCCGGCATTATCCGGCTTATGACTGGTATGGATTTCCAATGCCATCTGGCTGGCAAAGAGAGAGAGATTATCCAGTTGAGATAAAGCTTCACGCCATTCTGAAGCGCTGGTGATATCGATGCGCTGACGCTCTATGCCTTGCCGCTGCCAATGCTGCCTGAGCTGCTCAAGCAGACTCTGCGCAAGCAAAGGCTCATCCCCATGAATGAGCCACACACCTTGTGCATTGGCGATTCGTTTACTGGCACTGCGATAATCTGCTTTCATGACGGATCCAGACGGGCTATCCCATCCTCATCAACTGGCAGATACAGGGGAAGTCTGACCAACCGAAATCTGGCGGATGATCTGACGTGCCGCATCCTCATAGATGCCACTGCGCAGGGCATCGTCCTGCTGACTCTGGATCCCGACGCTATTGCGGTTGTATTGATAGTTACGACGCACAACTACCGTGCGGGTATCCCCCTGCAGCGTACCATCTGCATCTTCCATACGATAATCAACTTCAACCCCAGTCTGGATTTCAGTGATTGGTCCAGACAGCTCCAGATGGGTAGGACGCACGGCCAATACATGCAGTCGTGGTGCATGAGGATCATCCAGATGGGCATGCATGGTGGTCAGTTCTTCACGAATCCAGGACTCAAGTGGTGTCCCGTGAGGCACGATCACTTGTAGACTCTGATAGGCCACAGGCAAACCATAACCCGCACTGCCGCGCAGATGAAAATCACATGCGCCCAGAGTCGCTGTCATGATGATCAGTACGACCGGTTGTACAACGCGCGATAGCTTAGTAAGCATCATCAATGACGTATCCTCTTATCCTGAGCTAATCAAATGCAGGTGCAGATCATCGCATTGAACGGCACCTGAGGCAATGCATGGTTACAGTACCAGATTAACCAGACGATTTTTGACCACGATTTCTTTTTTCGGTGTTCCGGTCAGGAATTTCTGCACATCGGGCAAGGCCTTGGCCAGTGCAATGAGCTCACTATCGGCAATCTCAAGCGGCACCTCAAGTTTGCCACGCAGTTTGCCATTGACCTGCACCATGATGTTTTGCGTTGCACGGACCAGTGCGCTCTCATCCAGTACCGGGAAGGCCGCCTGAGTCAAATCAATGCCAAATTCAACCAGCAGTGCCTGAGACAGATGTGGTGCAAAAGGTGCCAGCATAATGAGCAGCGCAACCAGTGCTTCGCGCTCCACGGCATAGTCGGATGTAGTGGTGACTTCGAATTTACCAATGGCATTCGACAGCTCCATCAGCGATGCAACCGCAGTATTGAACGATTGACGACGCTCGATGTCATCGCCAATCTTCTGGATGGTCTCATGCAGCTTGCGGCGTAAATCGCGTGCAGACTCGGACAATTGATCGAGTTGCAGTTGGGCATGCGCAGGATCAGCCGCATAAGTGCTCGTCACATGCGTGACGGACTGACGCCAGACACGCTTAAGGAAGCGATTCGAGCCTTCCACACCCGCATCCGACCACTCGAGTGACTGATCGGCAGGTGCGGCAAACATCATGAACACGCGGGCCGTATCTGCGCCGAAGCGGTCAATGATCGACTGCGGGTCCACACCGTTGTTCTTGGATTTGGACATTTTCTCCATGCCGCCGATCAGCACAGGCTGACCGTCGGAGGTCAATGTGGCTGCGAGCACTCGGCTACGCTCGTCTTTCTCCAAAGTCACATCGGCAGGATTGATCCAGGTTTTCTTACCGGCAGCATCTTCGCGGTAAAAGGTATCCGCCAGTACCATGCCTTGGGTCAGCAGGCGGGAGAAGGGCTCATTACCCTTGACCAGACCTTCATCACGCATGAGTTTATGGAAGAAGCGCGCATAGAGCAGATGCAGGATCGCATGCTCGACACCGCCCACATACTGATCGACCGGTAGCCACTCCGCTGCGACAGGATCGACCAGACCTTGCTGATAGTCGGGGGAGGCATAGCGCGCGTAATACCAGCTGGACTCAACGAAAGTATCCAGCGTATCGGTCTCACGTTTGGCCGCCTGACCACAGGATGGGCAGGTGGTCTCATAGAAGGACGGCATCTTGGCGAGCGGGTTGCCACTGCCATCCGGCACCACATCAGTCGGCAATACGACCGGTAGTTGATCTTCGGGTACTGGTACCTGACCGCAATGCGTACAGTTGACCATTGGGATCGGGCAGCCCCAGTAGCGCTGACGTGACACTCCCCAATCGCGCAGACGGAACTGGACGCGGGCTTCGGCCTGTTTTTTCGGTGTCAGAATCTCTTCAAGCTTGGCAAAGGCACCATCAAAGTCGAGGCCGGTCAGATCACCGGAGTTAATCAGCGTGCCGCGCTCGGTATAGGCAGTCGTAGCCAGATCAAAATCAGCCGGCGCCTCAATGACCTGTTTGATCGGCAAACCGTATTTCTGTGCAAACTCAAAGTCACGCTCATCGTGTGCAGGCACGGCCATCACGGCACCAGAACCATAGCTCATGAGTACATAGTTGGCGACCCAGACCGGGATATCTTCACCCGTGATCGGATGCTGGACAAACAGCACCGTCGCCATGCCTTTCTTCTCGGCGGTGGCGAGATCTGCTTCGGCGACTGAGCCCAGACGACACTCTTCGATAAAGGCCTGAAGCTCAGGATTGCCTTCGCTTGCTTTGGTTGCCAGTGGATGCTCAGCCGCGACAGCCACATAGGTCACACCCATAAAGGTATCGGGGCGTGTGGTAAAGACCGTCAGATCACCATGCGCAGACGGGAAGGTTAGCTCCATACCGGTCGAACGGCCGATCCAGTTCTTCTGCATCGCAACGACTTGCGGCGGCCATTCTGTCAGGGTATCCAAATCATCCAGCAGCTCTTGCGCATAGTCTGTGATCCGGAAGTAATACATCGGGATGTCACGCTTCTCGACCAGCGCACCCGAGCGCCAGCCACGACCGTCGATCACTTGCTCATTGGCGAGGACCGTCTGATCGATCGGGTCCCAGTTCACGGTAGACAGCTTGCGATAGATCAGGCCTTTCTTGTAGAGCTGCACAAACAGCCATTGTTCCCAGCGATAGTATTCCGGCGTACAGGTCGCAATCTCACGCTGCCAGTCCACAGACAAGCCCAGCGACTTGAGCTGCTGACGCATATAGGCGATATTTTCAAAAGTCCATTTGGCGGGTGCGACCTGATGCGCGATGGCGGCATTCTCGGCAGGCAGACCAAAGGCGTCCCAGCCCATCGGCTGCATGACATTTTCGCCCTTCAGGCGGAAGAAACGGCTGATCACATCACCAATCGTATAGTTGCGTACATGGCCCATGTGCAGCTTGCCCGATGGATAAGGGAACATGGACAGGATATAGCGGTTTTTCTTGGTGCTATCCGGAATATCCGCCACAGCGAACGACTGGCGTGCCTCCCAGTCGGCCTGCACACGAGATTCGATCTCGTTCGGGGTGTATTCGGGAGAAATTGGCGTTTGGGATGATGATGCAGAGGACATATCGGTCATGGTACGGGCAATAAATGACTAAACAAATTTTGCCATAGCATAGCTGAAAGTCCGTTGCGATGGGGGATTTGTCTTGATCTTCAGGATATTTTTCGATCTGGCTGTGTCAATGACGATCCCTGTCATGACGTGACCAGCCCAAGCACGATCAGGATTAATCAAGGAAATCCGAATAATCCTTCTTCTGATAGCCCTTGAGTGCCTGCCAGGGCAACGGATTCGGCATAGCTTGCTCCTCAACCTTCAGCGTTCGCTTGACTCGACCATCCAGACTGCCGCTCTCCACCTGTAGTGGATACTGTTTCTGTTCACTCCAGAGCACGCGTACATAGGACTGCGGATTTCTATTCTCATACCATTGACTACCGGTCGGTGCAGATTGGTTCAGTCGTTTAAAATCTTTCAGCCTACTCGGATCGACCAGATAGTAGGCAGTCGGCCAGTGACCATCAAATCCCACCGCATCAAACTCAGACTTGGGGACATCAACAATCTGATGCTCCTCATGCTCAACCAGACGCAGGCTGAGATTACCCTTGGCATCACGCATGATCAGGCGACTCGCTGCATTGACATCCAGATGCTTATGTTCCTCAACACCTTTGGCATGCTCTTTGGAGTTATGCGCACCCTTCGGCATGACCCGTGCAACCCAGATGGTATTATCATTGCGGATAAAGCGCTCCTGAAAATGCTCCGTCCGATACACGCCATCAGCAGCTAGCGCCTGCATATCATGAGTCAGTAGCAACGCCGTTGGTGTATCTGCATAGGCCTGACCTGTCATCGACATCGCAAGCAGCATGGCTGCAGACCTGAAAATTTGTTTTTTTTAAATATAAAAAGCAACTCTAAGTGAATCAAAACCGCTGTATATAACCACCAGCGACAGATAAAAAAACGTAGCCTACCAGTCAGAGGCTACGTATAAAGTGGAAATGACGGATCGCGTGAACGACCTATCAGAAACCGAAGGCCGTTTTCATCAGGCCAAACACTTTGGTGTTATCCAGCGTGCCTTTAAATCCGCTACTTCCAGCACCCGAACTGAACAGGAATACATCGCCACCACCATGAGTCTCTGAGCCTTTGCTGCCCAGTTTGACGCCGACTTCCTGCAGATAGTCATCCGCCTGAGTATCGACCGCTGTCAGGTCATCACGGACATCTTTGCGATCACCACCGCCATTGCCAAATACCAGCGTGGTGTACGGTTTGCCATTCACATCCTTGGCCAGTTTCTTGTCCTGATACTGTGTAGTCAGGCCCAGAATCGGATTGCCTTTATGCGAATAACCGTTGATCGCCATGGTATGGTCATGGTCTGCGGTCACCACCACCAGCGTGTTGCTCAGGTCGACCTTAGCCAGCACAGCCTTGATGGCATTGTCAAACGCAACGGCGTCCACCAGTGCACGTTTGGCATTGGTATCGTGCAGTGCATGGTCGATACGGCCACCTTCGACCATCAGGAAATAGCCTTTATTGTTTTTCGACAGGATATCGACCGCCTTGGTCGCCATCTCCGCCAATGTCGGCTCATCAATCGCAGTATTTTTCTGACGGTCGAGGTCGTAGTTCAGGTGATCCGCGTTAAACAGACCGACCACCTTGCTTGCCGTCGGCGACAGGGCCGTCAATGCTGTTTTGGAGGTCACGACACTGTAGCCTTTATTAGACAGTTGCACGGTCAGATCCTGACTGTCCGTACGTTTGCTGCCTTTGGCCGTACTGGGCACAAAATGACGCAGACCACCGCCCATAAGGACGTCCAGCCCGTCGCTCAGTTTGCTGTTATAACGGGCATTGCCGGGAACCATCTGTGCTGCGATGTCATTCTCACCATCACGATTACAGATATGGCTATAGGTCGCTGCTGGCGTTGCATGCGTAACACGGGTCGTGGTCACGGCACCTACCGATTTACCGGCGGCTTTGGCCAGCTCCAGAATGGTGGTGACCGGCGAACCGTTACCCGGCTGGCAGGTCGTATCCGAACCTTTGATGAATGCGGCACCTGTACTATCGAATGCCTTGGTATCCGGACTCATGGAGATGACTTCGTTGTTCATCTTGACGCCGGTCATGTAGGCCGCCAT
>JASLEL010000337.1 GCA_030151145.1 Aquirhabdus sp.
ATTTCGATTAAGTTGTTCTGTTTCTTGGTGAGAGAGAAAATACACATCATTTCGATATGCCGTATTATGTCTCATATTGTTGAAATATGTCATCTTTATTATCTTCTGTACAAAATCTGATTTTGTCAAACAAAGAATTGCCTTCGATTAAATAATGTCGTATAACCTACGCGGCATTATTCTGACGGCAGTTTGATGGTTATTCTTACTGAGATCGTAGTGATTGTCTTACGTTTAACTCAGTGTATCTCTCAGAACTGTCTATTGGTTGGCGTGGATTGAAATGCCGTAAGGGGGATTTCAATCGATGCTCGCATTTATATTCTGATACTGAGATATTGAGTTGAAATGAAGCCTAAATCATTATTTTTGATGATATCTAGTCTGTTGTTACTGGGTGGTTGCGGCGGCGGCGGCGGTCAGAGCGCCAGCGCCAGTACGAGCGCGGTCGATAGTGCGAGTGCATCGACTGCGGCCAATGTAGGAACCAGTAATGTGTCGGCCAATACGGTGGTCACCGTACCGGTGACCGGGCAGGTATTGGGCTCACCTCAGCTGGAAATCGCGTTATCCGCACAACAATTACAAGGCCTGCTGAGCGGGCAGAATGCTGTCGGTGGCGTGCCGGTGCAAGCGATACAGCAGGCTGCGGGCACACCGGTGTGTGGTGTCAGTTCTTATTATGTGCCGTTTACGACCAAGAATGACGATGGCACATCGATCACGGTTTCTGAAGCAGTCATGATGCCCAGTGGTACGGATCCGCAGTGTTCGGGTCCGCGACCTGTGATTCTGTTTGGTCATGGTGGTCGTGCCTATGGTCCGGGCTCTGAGAATTATAACTTTGCCCAGATCGTCGATCCGCCGAGTACCGCCCTCCAAAGTGCAAATTTCGATACGACAGGTGCAACCGCAGGCCTTGTGTATACCGCAGGCAGCAATACTGCTATTGGCGAAGCGCAGGAAGTGGTCGCCATGTTTGTGGCGCATGGCTATGTGGTGGTTGCGCCCAACTATGCCGGCTCAGATACCGCCAACCTGACCAATCTGGTCAATCAGCATAACCAGCAGGCCGGCGCACGCACTTGGCCTGGCCCCTCTACCAAAACCTACGATGTGTGGACCAATGCTCAGGCCTATGCCCAGCAAATGACGGACGGTCTGTCGGCTGCGCGCAGTGCTTTTTCTGGTAATTTCTCCAGTAAGCTCTTTGTCGCGGGTGCGTCGTATGGTGGCTATACCTCGCTGGCTGCGATGAAGGCGCTGGATGCGGCAGGCACACCTGCGACTGCTGGGGCTTCGATTGCGGGGATCTATGCGCCAGAAGCCATCAGTGATCTGGCGGTCAATGGTTCGATCGCAAACGGCACCGGCGTGCCTTTTGTGGGCCTGTCGTCGTCTTCGTATTGCAAGAATCAGAGCCAGCCTGCATCTGGCTGTATCACCGATAGCTTCTGGGCGACCGTGATGACGACAGCGGGAGCAGCCGGACAGGCAACGGCCTTCTTCCAGATGGGTCCGGTGTCGCTGGAAAGCTCAACTGGCAATACTGCCAATGATCAGACCGCGACCAGTTTGCTTAACAGTCTGGTGCCTTTGTCCGCGTCTGATCCAGCAGGGAAATCCACCGAGAATCCGGTGCTCTTCTCGGCGTCCACAAGTCAGTATGCGGTCAGAAACACCTATCGCTACAGCTATCTGGCGGATGCCAATCAAAATCCAGACGGTATCAACAGCGTCTCACTCAAGGCCCAAGCGCCGTCAAAGCCGCAAGATCCTGTGCGTCTGGCGACGCTGCCCAATGATCTGCGCAGCTATGTGCCTTCGATGCCGCTCTTGCTCTGTGATGGGGGGCAGGATCCGACGGTGAGCTTTATCAATACCCTGCTGCAGTCGAGTGCCATGATTAACTCAGGCAAGTCTGTGCAGCTGGCGCAGCTGGATGTGGACCCGAACTCAGCAACCGATGGCACACAGATCAATCCGGGCTATCCGGCGGCTGTGGTAAACAATACCACCGCGATCATGAACAAGATCGTCGCAAACTACCTGTCCAGCGTTCCGGGCAGCACAGGTCAGTTTGGCCTCGGACAGTATGGCAGTGTGGGCTTAAGCCCCCTGCTTACGACCGCCATGTCCACAGCGGCGGGGCGTGCGCAGAGTTTGTATGGCAGTCTGGCGGGCACCTATGGTACGAGTGCGTATCATGGCTATGTGAGTTTTCTGCCATGCTTTGCAACGACCAGAACGCTGTTTGATCAGCTGAGTCAGTGATCTGATGAACCAATGATCTGAGCGGTAGGTCTTTGGCATCATCGTCGCAATAAAACGAAGCCCTTGGTGATTACCTCGGGCTTTTTTGCGTCGTCTATAGTTGGACACATAAAACCTAAACGATAGTGACAATATTGATCAAATAGTGCACAAGACTATTACTTTGAGGAGCTGTACAAAAAAGTAGCATGATTGCTCCGATATCAAGGAAGGAGCGTCACATGTGTGAGTACCTGATTAGCTATGATCTGCGGAATATGAATAATTACTCAGCAGTCTGCGGTGCCATTATCGGGGTGGATATGAACAGCAGTCCTTGTCTGTATACCTCATGGGTTGCGCGGAGCGACTTGTCCGCTGAGCAAATCGCCTCGCGTATCCGGCCATATCTCGCTAAGGAAGATCGGCTCTTTGTAGTTAAACTGGCGGACGACTGGTCGGGTGTGGGTCTCACCGATCTGCCCTGCGTCTGGCTGCATGAGAATATCCACGCTTAAGTTTTTCCCTTTTGTTCGACCTCAAAAAAAGCCCATAGGCAGGTCTGCCGAGGGCTTTTTGTTTATGATTTCACGCTGTTTTCACAGAGAGTTTCCAACAACCCATATTGTTGAATGATAGATTGGATATCCGCGTATTGATGGATGTATCAGGCATGACGGCCACATTTCGTTTGGCGTGCCAGAGTCATTTTGCCGTGAGTCTCAGATGGCGTGTGATCGGTTTTATCGTCGTGATGATCGCTCTAGTCTGGTCAGAGAGTGCTTGGGCTGAGGCGGGTATTACTCAATCTCGTCTTTTTAATCCAGATTATCCATGGGAGCGGATACATCGGGCGTTGAAAAACTTTAAGCATAATCAGGAGACTATCGCAGATTATAATGTCATTGATTATAATCAGGGTGTTGTAATAGACGATGTTTCCGAGACGGAAATATATGATGTGTATAAGAAGGCCACTTTAAAACTACATGCTAAAGGTGCGGAGAATACCTTTATTTTCATGTTCCTGCTGGATCAGACGGCTTGCGCGGTTCACATCAAAAAGCCTTTGCCGCCCCGTAGTTTTAATCCTGATCTTCCGCCAGATCCATTAGATGTGCTCAAGATCATTCAATCTTCTGCACGTCGAGGCAATCCGAAGCAGCAATTACTGCTGGGCTATATGTATCTGCGCGGGGATATCGTGCGTCAGGATATCAAGCGTGGTGAATACTGGATTCACCAAGCGTATCCGCATACGGTGACATTATCGGGCAACGATGATTGCCCATATGATGTGATTGAGCGGATGTAGGTGAGCATGGATGGGGGGCTATGAGCTGCCTGTTGAAGAGTTTATATTCATCCCGCCGCCAATCAGCGTCGCCATCGCGTAGTAGCCTGCCAAGGCAACAATCGCCAGCATGATTGCACCGAAGAATGATGTCCTGAGGAAGAATTTAAAAGTCAATATATAGGCCAAAGGCATCAGTATCAGCCCGACCAAACCACCAATCCCCAGCGCAAAAAATGCACCAACGGTGCCGATCAAAAGCGACAGCGCCGCGCTCAGGATATCTGTGCGCTCAGCGCCAGTCAGTTTTGCCGCTGCCCATATGGGTAGCGACCCCACCACGATAAAGCCAACTTCCCAAACAATTGCAGGCAATCCACTCAACGTGACATTCAACACAGACAGATGCTCCTACGGGTATGGAGGCCAGAAAACAGGCGTCTAGTGTGATGAGCGTCACAGATTTTTATAATAATTTCAAGTGTAATAAGTGAGTGGCTGCTGTTGTACGGATGTGATCTGATCGCTGGCTGAAGTAACGTTGATTCTGCGCACGACCCGATAAATC
>JASLEL010000344.1 GCA_030151145.1 Aquirhabdus sp.
AGAACGCGTGACCGAAGCCTTTAAGATCATCCTCTCGGATCATAATGTCAAAGCCGTACTGGTCAATATCTTTGGCGGTATCGTCAGCTGTGCCATGATCGCCGAAGGCATCATTGCTGCGGTGAAAGACGTGGGTGTCAAGGTCCCTGTGGTTGTGCGTCTGGAAGGCAACAACTCGGACCTCGGTGCCAAGCTCTTACGCGAGTCTGGTCTAAACATCATCTCGGCCACATCTCTGAATGATGCGGGTGATCAGGTGGTGAAAGTCGTTGGGGCCGGGGCATAAGGAGCGCATCATGAGTGTATTGATCAACAAAAACACCAAAGTCATCTGTCAGGGCATCACGGGATCACAAGGTACCCTGCATACCAAACAGGCACTGGAATACGGCACACAGATGGTCGGCGGCGTCACCCCGGGCAAAGGCGGTACGACTCACTTGGGCCTGCCGGTCTTTGATACCGTCAAAGAAGCCGTAGAGGCGACCGGTGCAACGGCATCGGTGATCTATGTACCAGCGGCATTCTGTAAGGATTCGATCCTAGAAGCTGTGGATGCGGGCATCGAGTTGGTCGTCTGTATCACCGAAGGCGTGCCGACACTGGACATGCTCTATGTCAAAGAATACATCCTGCGACGCGGCGGTGTGCGTCTGATCGGGCCGAACTGTCCGGGTATCATCACGCCGGGCGAGTGCAAGATTGGCATCATGCCGGGCTTTATCCATCTGCCGGGTAAAGTCGGTATCGTGTCGCGCTCCGGCACGCTGACCTATGAGGCAGTCAAGCAGACTACCGACTTGGGTTTTGGTCAGTCGACCTGTATCGGTATCGGTGGTGATCCGATACCGGGCATGACTTTTATTGATGCATTGACGCTGTTTCAGGCAGACCCCAAGACCGAAGCCATCATCATGGTCGGTGAGATTGGTGGCTCAGCGGAAGAAGAAGCCGCTGCCTTCATTAAAGCCAATGTCACCAAGCCTGTGGTTTCCTATATTGCGGGTGTCACGGCACCACCGGGCAAACGTATGGGACATGCGGGGGCGATCATCGCGGGTGGTAAGGGTACTGCAGCTGATAAATTTGCTGCGCTTGAGGCGGCTGGTGTCAAGACCGTATCTAATCCAGCACTGCTGGGTCATGCGCTGGGTGAGCTGACAGGCTGGCTGAAATAAGCAGTCTCAATGCTACATGATTTAGACGTGACCTCGTCGATCTCTCAAAAACACTCCGGTTCGGGGTGTTTTTTGTTTGGGTGGCATCAAATCATCTGATGCGATGACTAACACAGTTCATGGTATTGTTTGAAGGGTCTGCGTGGGGCGGTGTATGCGAGGGATACCGTGAAAGATTTTGTATTATTATTTTGCTTGATCACCTATGGTCTCAGTTGGCTCTTTTTGTTCATTTTTCAATACAAAAAACAAAAGTTATTCAAGACAGTCATGCCAATACTAAATGCTCGGGTTGGATGGGGATGGTCTCATGGCCGATTTATCGTGATTGATCTGTTGTTTGATTTTTCCAAGATGAATGCGCTCAAACGCTATTTAGAGCTGCTGCCGTCGGAACAACAAGCTCAATATGCCCAAATGATTCGTTTGCGACAATTGGCGGTTTTGATGTTTGTGCTCTGTTTGTTGGTGGGATGTTGGGGATATAAATTGGTGCAGTTATTCGGCTAGTTATTTTTTATCAAAAATGACTTAAATAAAAAAGACGGGATCAGTGTGTGATCCCGTCCTTTGATGATGTCCCTAGCGTGATGCTAGATCATCTTATTTTGCACCGACATTGGCGTTGGCACCAACATTAGCGCCGGCACCAATGCTACCCAGCGGGGTTTGTACACTGGCTGATGGGGCAATGCTGGTCGAGCCTTCGGCACTACCACCTGCACCTGTGGCACCTGCACCTGTCGCACCGGCAATGGCGGACTTGGCTTTGCTGACGGTATCCGAGGTTGCGCTCGCGGTGGCGTCAGCAGCAGTACTTGCAGAGTCTTTGGCCGAGCTTACTGCAGATGTGGCCGAATCTTTAGCAGAGCTTGCGGTGGATTCAGTCGATTCCTTGGCTGCTTTGGCTTTTTTGCTGACCAGATGCTTGGCATGGCTGGCTTTGTGGGATACGGTGTCTTTGGCTGCAGAGGCAACACCGCTTGCAGAGGCATCGGTCGATGCTGACAGACCAGCGCTTGCGCCAGCGTCCGCGGCATTCGCGGCCAGAGGAGCAGCCAGTCCGACTGCGATCAGGGATGCCATTGCAATGTTGAGGGTGTTTTTCATCAGTATTACTCCTTGGTATAGTGACCTGAAGAGATCGCCTGAGACGATGAGTTCATGTTCTCCAGATGGACTTGAGAATAGCGGCGGGCCTCTGCTGGTTTTGTCTTAAAATCACGTCACTCTTGTGAGCTGTACAGGTGTTCTGCGCTTCGATTGTGTCTGTGGGCCGCACAATGCGGCGTTTCGTGATGAGTTTTGCCAGCGTTATGTAAGTAGACTGTTTGGAAAAATAGGCACTTTTCCACGATAGCGCTTATCCTGGATACGTTATGATGCCGGATATACGACAACAGAAAAGGATCAATGTGATGACCCAGCCCGTAGATGCCCTCATTTTAAGCGACCAGCCCGCAGGGGTGCTGTCCTTGCAGGCCGTTGCCATGCCCAGTAATACCAACTGGTCTGGGGATGTGTTTGGTGGCTGGCTGGTGTCGCAGATGGACTTGGCGGGTGCTGTCTATGCGCGGTTGTATTCCAAAGGGCGGGTCGTGACGGTTTCGATAGACAAGATCGTGTTCTTAAGGCCGGTTAAGGTCGGCTCAATACTGGCCTGCTATACCCGAATGCTCAAGGTGGGTAATACGTCGATGCAGATGCTGGTCGATGTCTGGGAGATTCATGATGAAGGGGTAGACCCGATCCGCGTGACGCACGGTGTCTTTACCTTCGTTGCACTGGATAACGACGGGCATAAACGGACGGTGCCGCCTTTGGCTGCACAAGAATAAGCGTGTTGCCGGACGTTGCATAAGCTCAAACAAAAAAAAGCGATGCAAGACGCATCGCTGTTCTGTGATGAAATTGAAGCTTGTTACGCGGCAGTTGAGATGTTGGATGCGATCTTGGCGAGGGTTTCATCGATCAATTGACGGGTTTCAGGTACACACATACCGCAGCAGGTGCCGACATCCAGCTCATCGCGCACTTCACGAAAGCTGTTGCAACCGTCTTCAACGGCCTGCTTGATGGCTTTGTCTGTCACACCACGACACAAACACACGTACATCATCGCACCTCTATATCAGGTTAATCAGGCTAGGGCGTGTCGTCCTTCAGCCTCAATCCCATCATCTCGGGTCCATCGCGCGTGTATGCTGGCCTTGTGGGCGCTTGTGAGCAAAAGCTGCGCTGATAAATGGGAATACCTCTATTATTGATAATTATTCTCAAATGTCAAGCGAGTTCTGATAGGAATAATTCTTATTTACTTAAGTGTAGGATTGGTCAGAAAAAATACTGCAGGCCAAGCGTCAATCTTCATACGGTTGTAATGCGGCAAGGCAGACAGACAGATCAAAGCCACGGTATTGTAGAAAGCGCAACTGGCGGGCTTTTTCCTTGGCATCAGTAGGGAGGTCAGTACCAAACTTGCGGGTGCGTAGCTGTCTGGCCTGTGCGAGCCAGTCGGTCTCTTGTAATTCTTCCTGGATCAGATCGGCATTGACCCGATGTTCCTGTAGTGTCTGACGGATACGGCGTGGTCCTCGGCCTTTTTGCAGTTGACTGCGCAGCAGCATGCCTGCCATGCGTTCATCACTCTGGTAGTGATTGTCCTGAAACTCCTGTACCAAGTCATCGACTTCTGCAGCATCTCCGCCCAGAGCGACTAAGCGTGCTTTCAGCCTACCTGCAGACCATTCGCGTTGGGCCAGCAGTGCAAAGGCCTGACTGCGAAGCCGATCGCCTGTGAGCCGTTTGGCTGTCGTGGGCCGAGCTGGATCGGGTACCTGATCATGAGAGACATCGTCGGTATCATCATCAAAGGGGGAGAGAGGGGACATGCGGTATACTATGGCGTCAAGGTTCATGTGGATCGATAGTAGCACTATCGATCAGGAAACAAAAAAGCGACCCTGACGGATCGCTCATGTTAAGAGATGCCCATATCAGGCATCAAACAATGCATCTTCCGGCTCAGCTTCGGCAGTTACAGCATCCGACTTGGCCTTGGTCAAGAGACGCTTGCGCAGCTCGGTATCGATTTCTTCGGCGATAGTTGGGTTTTCTTCAAAATAACGAATGACGTTATTTTTGCCCTGACCGATCTTGTTGCCGTTATAGGCGTACCAGGCGCCGGATTTCTGTACCAGCTCTTCTTTGGCTGCGAGGTCCACGAGTTCGCCCAGACGATTGGTGCCCTGACCGTACATGATCTGGAACAGTGCTTCGCGGAAGGGTGGAGCAACTTTATTTTTGACCACTTTGACCTTGGTCTCGGAGCCGACGATTTCTTCGCCTTCTTTGATCTGGCCGATCTTGCGGATGTCCAGACGGACCGAGGCGTAGAACTTGAGCGCGTTACCCCCGGTGGTGGTTTCGGGGCTGCCGAACATCACACCGATCTTCATGCGGATCTGGTTGATGAAGATCACCATGCAGTTGGAGCGTTTGGCGTTACCGGTGATCTTACGCAGGGCCTGACTCATCAGACGGGCTTGCAAACCCATGTGCGAGTCGCCCATTTCGCCTTCGATTTCAGCTTTGGGCGTCAGCGCGGCGACCGAGTCGATGACGATGATGTCGATCGCACCGGAGCGCACCAGCATGTCAGCGATCTCAAGTGCCTGCTCACCGTGGTCGGGCTGGGAGATCAGCAGATTGTCGATGTCTACGCCGAGTTTGCGGGCATATTCGGGATCAAGCGCATGCTCGGCATCAATGAAGGCTGCAGTGCCGCCTGCACGTTGGCATTCGGCGATGACTTGCAGGGTCAGTGTGGTTTTACCCGAGCTTTCTGGACCGTAGATTTCGACGATCCGGCCTTTAGGCAGACCACCAATCCCGAGGGCTATATCGAGACCCAGCGAGCCGGTCGATACGGCTTCGATTGCCTGAATCGCATTGGCGTCACCCAGACGCATGACGGTGTTTTTACCGAATTGTTTCTCAATCTGACCTAAGGCCGCATTCAGTGCCTTGCTTTTGTTGTCATCCATTTATATTGCCTCAAGTCTATCAATGTATATGGGGAAGTGATCCTGAACAGGAATGCTTTCGTTAGATATATCGTACCACAAAGTAAGGATGAATTTGTTGCCGAATTACATTTTTCGCACGGGTTTTGACCGGATGAGATGGATCTATGCTCATCTTGAACCGCGTTATTTGGCAAACGACGGCGTCACGGTTTCACCTTCGGCGGCATGCAGTATGGCAGGTTTGGCACGGGTTTGCTGGTCTTTGATATCCTTCCTGAACTGGCTGGGAGACTTCTCATACTGGCGTTTGAACGCTTGACTGAAGGCCGCCTCAGATGAATAACCGACACGTTCGCTGATGCGGGCAATGCTCTCATAACTTTGTGTCAGATAGTATGCCGCCACCCGCAGACGATGGGCAGACAGGTAGGATAGGGGTGGCTGACCGATGATCTCGGTAAAACGCTCGGCAAAGCTGGAGCGTGACATATGCGTAATGCTGGCGAGCTCGGCGACTGTCCATGGATGGTCAGGCCGATCATGGATGGCACTCAGGGCGGGCGTCAAGGTCGGGTCGCGTAGCGCAATCAGCCAGCTCTCCGAATCCTGCGGCAGTTGCTCGACATAGTCGCGTACACACTCGACAAACAGCATGCTGGCGAGCCGGTTGAGCAGGATATCGCGCCCCGGACGGTCGCGGATAGCCTCAAGGCCAAGGAACTGTAAACCCAACTGCAGCCAAGGCGGGGTCGCATGGTCCTCACTGTGCAGGAGGAAGGAGTCGGGCAGTGCAGCCAGCAATGGACGACTGAGCTCCATATTGACCATACAGCGTGCCGCCAACACCACAGCCTGTGAATGCCCAGTACCGATATGGAGCAGCATATTATCGTTTTTGACAAAAGAAATGCTCTGATGAGGGGGGCGCTGAGGCGTGCTCAAGCTGTGATTGGGATCTGGATGACCCAGATGATGTTCTGAGCCATGGGGGATCAGCAGGATGGTCCCGGTATCGAGCAACAGGGTTTCATGGCGAAAATAAATCGCCGCCTGACCCGCCGTGATGACATAGATCAGCATGGCGGACTGCTCGGGGGAGTGTACCAGCCAGTCTCCGTGACCATTCATATAGATGTATTCAGCATGGCTGAAATGAATGTCTTCGAGTATGTGGCTAAGGGCGTCCATCGATCATCTGTCTGCGGTCTACATCTCGTCAACTATATCGGAAGTGGGATGGAGCCGACAACATGGCATGCGCCTCTGCTCACGGTTTTTTGAATCCATAACCTCTTGCGTCAGCGTTTGACTAAAGTTTACTGGACGATGAATAGGGCTTTAAAGCATTTGTGGGGTTTTAGATAAATATTGCGGACTGCTGAATGTAGTCGCCAAAAATGGCCTGCCTATAATATTTCTACTGATGAAAAACAGGTGGAATCTATGAACGCACAAACCCCGATCGACATGCTGAATACGGACACAGCGCAAGCCTCTGGCAAAGACTGGACTGATGGTAAACGCTATCTGTGGATATTAAGCCCGGCATTGCCGCTCATCGGGATTGGCGCACTCACCATTTATGGCTTTGCACCCAAGAAAGCTCGCCTCCTGTCCTGGGTTGGTCCGATCGTGATTTACGGTCTGATCCCCGTGCTGGATCGTGTGGTTGGTACGGATGCCAACAATCCGCCGGATGAAATCATCGCCAAGCTTGAGAAAGACCCGTATTACTCGCTGGTCGTCAAATCCTTCATTCCGTTTCAGTATCTGGCGACCTTTGTCGGTGCCTACCTGTATACCCGCAAGACCACGCCATGGTCGGATAAGCTCGGCATTGCCATCTCTGTCGGTCAGTTGAATGGCATCGGGATCAACACCGGTCATGAACTCTCGCATAAGAGCGATAAATTCAACCAGTTCCTCTCGCATCTGGCGCTGGCACCGACCGCCTATGGTCATTTCCGCGTCGAGCATCCTTATGGTCACCACAAACGTGTAGCCACCCCCGAAGATCCTGCCAGTGCCAAACTGGGCGAGACCTTCTGGCAGTTCTTCCCACGCTCCGTGATCGGCAGCTTTAAATCCGCCATCGAGATCGAGAAAACTCGTCTGGCTCGTCGCGGCAAAGGCTTCTG
>JASLEL010000025.1 GCA_030151145.1 Aquirhabdus sp.
CCCAAGAGGATCATGACCAGCAGTTGCCCTTTGACAAAAGAACCCAGTACCTCATCGCACTCACGCAGGATCAACGTGGTCTTGGGCTCTAGTGGGCGCGGAATCAGACGATGCAAACGCGCCATCATCGGCTGCCAGTCGAGCAGAAAATAAAACGAGACGATCGGAATCAATACCAAAAGACTGAGCACACTGATAAAGCCCATGCCTGACTGGGCTAGACGTGTAAGCATCTGCTGCGTGTCGTCAAAGCTATAGTGAGTTTGCAGATAGTTGGTGATCCATGCGGTAAGCCCATTGAGGTTGATCTTGGTTGTCTCGATATGCAAGGTATGCTGCAGCCAAGGCCTGAGCTTGTTATTGATCCAGAGGATGGCATTGGGAATATTGGCCCGCGCATAGAGGATCTGATCCCAGATCAGCGGAACGAGGAACCAGAGCACCACAATAACCAGAATGGTAATGGTTACAAAGACCAGCGCGATAGCCAGCCAGCGCGGAATATGCACCCAGCGCTTCAGGGTTTCGACCAGTGGATTAAACACGTACGCAATAATAAACGCGGCAACAAACGGCATCAGAATCGGCATCAGCTGCGTCAGTACCCACCCCAAACCATAGACCACCACGAGTATGCTGATCAGGGACAAACTACGGCGTACAAACACGTCCATATTGCGACTCCGGTGGGGACAGGTGGGCCAACTGCGAATGATTATTCCTGTGCAGTAAAGGTGATCTTGCCTGATCCTGATATGAATCAAAAGATCAAAACTGTTGTAAACGATGCATTAAATGAACTTCTGACGCTATTGATGTAAAAAAAACTTACCGGACCCAGCATCTTTTTCACATTCACAGTATAATTCCCGCGCTTAAGTGGAGAAGCCTGCTATGTCATCAACTACCCCTATTGTACCTCAAGCCGCTGCATCCGAGGCAGCAACAACGTCCAGTTCGCCTTCGTTGAGCTATAAAGATGCCGGGGTGGACATCGAAGCAGGTGATCATCTGGTTGACCGTATCAAATCCGTTGCCAAGCGGACGACGCGCCCTGAAGTGATGGGCGGTCTGGGTGGCTTCGGTGCGCTGTGCCGTATTCCTCAAGGCTATCGCGAGCCGGTACTGGTCTCCGGTACCGACGGTGTCGGGACTAAACTGCGTCTGGCCCTGCAACTGAAGCGTCACGACACGATCGGCATCGATCTGGTGGCGATGTGTGTCAATGACCTGCTGGTCTGTGGCGCTGAGCCATTATTCTTCCTTGACTACTATGCAACTGGTCATCTGAATGTGGATGTCGCAGCCGATGTCGTCACCGGAATCGGTGAAGGCTGTGTACAGGCGGGATGTGCGCTGGTCGGTGGTGAAACTGCCGAAATGCCGGGCATGTATGAAGGCGAAGATTACGATCTGGCTGGCTTTGCCGTTGGTGTCGTCGAGCACGACGAGATCATTGATGGTAAAAAAGTCCAGGCTGGTGATGTGCTGATTGGTCTTGCCTCCAGTGGCGCACACTCCAATGGCTACTCGCTGATTCGCAAAATCATCGAAGTCAGTGGTGCATCCTTGGATGAGGTCGTAGGCGGTAAGCCTTTGGCCGATCTGGTGATGGTCCCGACCAAGATCTATGTCAAAAATGTATTGGCGCTAGGTAAAGTCGTCGATCTACATGCCATGGCGCATATCACCGGTGGCGGTCTGCCCGGCAATCTGCCACGTGTCTTGCCAAACGGTACACGTGCCGTGATCAATACCCAATCCTGGCAGTGGCCTGCGCTGTTTGACTGGCTGCAACAAAAAGGTAATGTCGATACCTATGAAATGTATCGCACCTTTAACTGCGGCGTCGGTATGGTGCTGGTCGTATCCGCCAGCGACGCGGATCGTGCACTCAAGCATTTAACCGATGCCGGTGAGACTGCTTGGATCATGGGTCATATCGAAGCCGATCCTACCGCTACTGTAGAAGCCAGTGATCAGGAACGCGTGTACTTGATGTAATCACGTACATCCGCAAATTCATATTGAAGAAGGCCTGAGTGTGCTAAGAATCGTCGTGCTGGCTTCCGGCAATGGAAGTAACCTGCAAGCCCTTTTGTCTGCCTGCCAAACAGGTCAGATCCGGGGCGAAGTCGTTGGGGTCATCTGTAATGTCCCCAACGCCTACGTACTTGAGCGCGCACGTCAGGCCAATATTCCCTCACAAGTCGTCAATCACAAAGAATTCCCGGAACGTGCGGCCTTCGAAGCCGAATTAACCCGAGTCATTCAGGGCTGGCGAGCGGAGTTGATTCTGCTGGCTGGCTTTATGCGTGTCTTGACACCGACTTTTGTGAATCGTTTCAGCGGTCAGATGCTGAATATCCACCCTTCATTATTGCCGAACTATCGTGGTCTTAATACGCATTCCCGGGTGCTTGCAACGGGTGATCGTCTACACGGCTGCTCAGTTCATTTCGTGATTCCTGAACTGGACGCGGGCGCCGTCATCGCGCAAGCCGTGCTCGATGTACCGGTTCATGCCACAGCCGATAGTCTAGGCCAAGCGGTCCATCGTCTGGAGCATCATCTATATCCATTGGTTGTAAGCTGGATTGCCGCTGGTCGTATTGTATTGCTGGGTAACCGAGTCTATCTGGATGGCCAGGAACTCAAAGCACCCATTCGTATCTTTCCTTAAATAAATCAAATAATTAATGTTCTATTATTCTGACTCAAGTAGTTACATGTAACCATTGTATAAATTACATGTAACTTTAAATTATTTTCATGTAACGCATCTTGACGTTGATTCACTCTTCTCTTTTCGGCATGATCAAGCGATGCGTAGTTGACGACCATCTGGTCTGATAAAACTGACATGGGAGAGATTCGCATGCGAGCCATCACTACATTATCTGTCATGTTGTCGACGGTCTTTATGACTTCAGTCGTTGCAGATGTCGCTTCCCCTCCACCAGAGGCCAGCAGTGGCCTACGCGCCGCTGAAAGCATCACTGTGTCGGATCATCATGGGGTCTGTGTCACGGCTCATCCGCTTGCAACAGAAGCTTGCCAACAGATGCTCAACCAAGGCGGCACTGCTGCAGACGGCGCAATGGCTGCGGCATGGATGCTTGGGTTGGTCGAGCCGCAATCCTCAGGTCTAGGTGGTGGCGGTTATCTGGTTTACTTTGATGGTCATCGGGTGTATGCGCTGGATGGACGTGAAACGGCACCACAAACCGCCACACCGAACCGTTTTCTGGATGCGCAAGGTGCGCCGTTGCCATTTCGTCTGGCGGTCGTCAGCGGCCGCTCCGTCGGTACACCAGGTATGGTCCGCTTGATGCAGCAGATCTCACAGCGCTTTGGACATCTGCCATGGTCGCAAACGCTGACGCCTGCGATTAAAATTGCGCAAAATGGGTTTCATGTAACGAATCGTTTACATCATTTGCTGGAGGTAGATCCCGATCTGCGCCGCTCCAACGCGGCTGATATTTTTTATCCCGGTCAGCAGCCTTTAGCGGTTGGTACATTATACAAAAATACAAGCTATGCTAATACATTAGCGCTGATTAGTCGCCAAGGCGCGGATTATTTTTATCATTCAATATTAACAGACAATATTCTACACGCTGCTCAGCAAGCTGGCAGCGACCTTGCTCAATCCGACTTTGATCGCTACAAAATAGTTACAAGTAACGCAATATGCAAGACGATAACCTTGTATCAGGTTTGCTCTACGCCACCTTCATCATCGGGCGGGATCACTTTGGTGCAGATTCTGACGATGCTGGGTGGTAAGCCTGATCCAGATCCGATAAAGGCCGCAACCGAGCTCACCAATGCATCGCGTCTGGCCTTTGCTGATCGCGATGAATATCTGGGCGATCCGGCTTTTGTCCAGATTCCTCAAGCACAACTGCTGAATGATGCTTACCTGAAGCAGCGAGCGACCTTGGCATTCGGCCCACATCTGACCCAAGTCAGTGCGGGTTTGGGGCCTTATGCACCTTCTCTTCCCGGTGTTGACGCACCGAATACCAGCCATATCAGTGTGGTAGACGCTCAAGGACGCGCTGCCAGCATGACGATGTCGATTGAAAGTGCTTTCGGCTCACAGATCTGGGTCAAGGAAGGCGGGTTTTTCTTGAATAACGAATTGACGGATTTTTCCTTTGCACCGACCAATAAAGGCGTTCCCGTCGCCAATCGCGTACAGGCAGGCAAACGTCCGCGCTCGAGCATGACGCCTACCCTGATTCTAAATCCAGCAGGCACCGAGGTTGCAGGCGTGCTGGGCTCACCGGGAGGCAGCCAGATCATTGGTTATGTGGCACAAGCCATACTGGGATTATGGCAGGGTAAATCGGTGACTCAAGTGCTGGATGAGCCGCACATATTACGTCGGGGAGACAGTACAGAGCTTGAGCAGGGACGCTTCGATACCGCATTTGAGCAATCATTGACCGCGGCAGGCCATCAGGTCAAAGAAAACGATATGACCAGTGGTCTTGCCATCATCTGGCGTACTGATCAGGGCTGGGTGGCCGGTGCAGATCCACGCCGTGAAGGCATTGCGCTTGCGCAAACACAATACAACCATGTGCCCCAGGCCAAAAAAACACGTCGACATGCCGTGACCGACTAATCAAATCCGTGTGATCAACTTCATGCAGTTGTCATCCGCTCACGGCAAGATAGTCTGAATTT
>JASLEL010000081.1 GCA_030151145.1 Aquirhabdus sp.
GTCAGATGCGACCGTCGAAGCCACCACAGACTTAATCGGCTCGCCCGCCAACGTTTGGATAAACGGACTGAAAGCAAAGCGGAATCCACCATTGGACGGGCTAAAATCCAGCGTCTGTACACCCCGTGCCGCAAACCATGGCAACCATGCGCCATCAGCACCAAGCACAGCCCAACTCCCCCCACCCAGCGCCAATACAACCGCGTCGACCTGCACCTCAACCATCCCGGTTAGCGTTTCAAACGACCAGTGGCCCGCTGCACACTCTGCACTACCCAGCCAGCGATGGCGCAGGCAAAACGTCACACCAGCGGCTTTCAGCCGAGCCACCCATGCCCGCAGCAGTGGTGCAGCCTTCATCTCGGCAGGAAACACGCGCCCTGAGGTACCGACAAAGGTTTCTACTCCCAAGCCATGCACCCAGTCACGTAAATCCGCCGGCGTGAACGCATCAATCATGGGCTGCAGCCAATCCGGCTGATCGTAACGCTGCATAAAATCCGCCAGCGCCTCGCTATGGCTGATATTCAGCCCGCCTTTGCCTGCCATCAGGAATTTGCGCCCGACCGAGGGCTTTTGCTCATAGACCGTCACACGATGCCCGGCCTGACTGATCATCTCCGCCGCCATGAGTCCTGCCGGGCCTGCACCGATGATCGCGACATGTTTGGAGGGTGGTTGGTTCACAGGCACCTTGAATATGTTTGTGTTAACTGAAATGCGTGGGATGGCATATTGAATGAACTGGATCTGCTGAGTCCGCCGTTATTGTTTCACAGATCATGCCCGACTACCGTCTAAAAAATAGCGGCTTAAACGGTTTATGGCTTGTCTTTTCGGTCAAACACCTTATAAATAAGCACAGACTCTTTTATTTCGCTGTACAGCAAAGGCTACGCCCATGTCCACCCTACCGCTTTCCTTTAGCGCGCTCACCTTAAGCGGCATCGATGCCGAAAAATTCCTGCAAGGCCAAGTCACCCTCGATGTGACCAAGCTCACCGACACCTATCAGCCCACCGCGATCTGCGACCTGAAAGGCCGCATCGCATATGGTCTGTGGCTCAAACGCACCAGCAGCGACACCTTCGAAGTGGTCACAACGGATGACCTGTTGCCTACGCTGCAAGCCCACCTGAAAAAATACGGCGCCTTCTCCAAGATGACCATCTCGGTAGCCACGGCGCTTTATCCGCATGTTGCGGATGGCGTTGCCAGCTTTCAGGCTACTGCGGACGGCGCAAGTCCGATTGACCTCTGGCAGCAGATCGCCATCGCACAGGGAGCGGCATGGATTACCGCAGCGACCGCTGGGCTCTTTCAGCCACAAGAGCTGCGCCTGCATCAGCGCGGCGGCGTGCACTATGACAAAGGCTGCTATCTGGGTCAGGAAATCGTCGCCCGCCTGTATTTTCGCGCCCAGCCCAAAGCGTGGCTGCACCGGATCAGCGGCACGGGCCATGTACCTGTCGCAGGCGCGGATCTGGCAACCAATGTCCATGTGGTCAATGCCATTACCACACCGAGCGGCTGGGAAGCGCTCGTGGTCGCCAAACCCGATGCACTGTCGACCCATGATCTGTCGGCCGATGGTCTAACTGTACTCCCCTTACCCGATGCCTTAAGCGGTCCTGTCGGTCGCGAAGGCTGATTTAGACCCGTTTGGTTTATTGACTGCGCGCCCGCGCCACGGCCTGCCGCCAGCGGGCCAGATGTGCCTCACGCGTGGATGATGCCATGTTTGGCTCAAAGCGCCGCTCAAGCTGCCAGACACTGGCAAGCTGCTCAGCCGACTCAAACACCCCCACACCCAACCCCGCCATGAGCGCCGCACCGAGCGCGGTCGTCTCGCGCACCACTGGGCGCAGCACAGGCACGCCCAAGATATCAGCCTGAAACTGCATCAGCATATCATTACCGCTCGCCCCGCCATCGACACGCAGCTCCGTGAGTGGTGCACGCGCATCCTGCTGCATGGCCGCCAGTACATCCGAGACCTGAAAGGCGATCGCCTCCAGCGCCGCCCGAGCGATATGCCCGCGATGCGTACCACGTGTCATCCCGGTCAGCATACCACGTGCCTCACTGTCCCAATACGGCGCGCCCAGCCCCGTAAAGGCAGGTACCAGCACCACCCCATCACAGTCCGCGACCTGCCCTGCCAGCGCTTCAACATCCGCACTCTGCTGGATGAGACCCAAGCCATCGCGCAGCCACTGCACAATCGCACCCGCCATAAAGACACTCCCCTCCAGCGCATAGTGCGTGGTCAGATCCGGTGTGCGCCATGCCATGGTTGAGAGCAGCTGATGCTGACTGAGCTGGACGTCTATGCCGGTATTCAGGAGCATAAAGCAGCCCGTACCGTAGGTATTCTTGGCCATACCGGCACGCATACAGCCCTGCCCGAAGAGTGCCGCCTGCTGATCACCGAGTGCCGAAGTCAGTGGAATGCGCCGCCCCAGCAAACCGTCCGCCGTCTCCCCGATCACCCCACCTGACGACACGATCTCAGGCAAGAGGCTGCGCGGGATATCAAACAAGGCCAAGAGATCATCATCCCACTGACAAGTCTGCAGATTCATGAGCAGGGTGCGCGACGCATTACTGACATCAATGACATGACGCGCTCCTTGAGTGAGATTCCACAAGAGCCAAGAATCCACCGTACCAAAGGCCAGCTCCCCCTGCTCCGCCAGTCGACGCGCATCGGGAATATGATCGAGCAACCAGACCAGCTTGCCCGCACTAAAGTACGGATCGAGCCTCAGGCCCGTCTTCTGTGCGACCACAGACTCATGCCCCGCCTCCCGCAGCCGCTCGCACCAGTCTGACGTACGCCGATCCTGCCACACGATGGCAGGCGCAATCGGCTGGCCCGTCTTGCGATGCCAGACCACCGTGGTCTCGCGCTGATTGGCAAGGCCGATGGCAAGGATATCCTGCGCAAGCAACCCTGCTTTGACGATGGCCTGCTGGGCCACCGCGATCTGGGTCTGCCACAGCTCCAACGCATTCTGCTCGACCCAGCCCGCATGCGGGGTCGACAGAGCGATCTCACGCTGGGCTACTGCCTGTATACGGCCATGGATATCGAACACGATGGCACGACTGGAGGTGGTCCCCTGATCCAGCGCGAGCAAATAAGTCATGGTGTCTTCCTTGATGGGTTATCAAATATTTTTATGCATATCAATACATCACAGTACAGCCCGGTGATCGCAGCCACTGACCTGATCTGTGGCGATGTTGTATTAACTCTGCCGCTAGCCTAACAAAAAGGTCAAAGCTCTGCTATAATCAAATCGTCTTGGGGATGTTCTGGCTTCGACGCTGGTGATGAAACTCAATGATGCATGTCGAGAGCGCATTATCTCTCGTAAATCAATCTTGCATTAAAATAGTCGCAAACGACGAAACCTACGCTCTGGCAGCCTAAGGGCTGACTGCCGCCCTCACTGAATACCTGTGGTCAGTGAGCCCGGTCGAAGCGCACGCACACAGGTCCGCATCTGGCAATGTCCCGTGGTCAGATGTTAAATCCAGGGAATCGCCCTCTGCACCCTGTTCGTTGGGTCGCTTGGGGTTAAAGCAATAGACGATAACTAAGCATGTAGATTCGTGGGCGTAATGCTGGCGGACGCGGGTTCAACTCCCGCCATCTCCACCATACACTTAAATTCATATGCCACAATACGCTGGCATACGATAGAAAAAAGCTCAAACTTCAACGGTTTGGGCTTTTTTTATGCCGTTATATACCCATGTTTGCCGACGTATAGTAGGGTGCGTTGTGTACACCTGCTTGTACATAGTAGGATTTATTGAATCCAAGGTGTACAAGAAAAGTGACAAGCTTGTACATAGCAGGATTTACTAAATCTTAGATGTACAAGAGAAAGTTATGAAGCGTACTGAAATCAAACGGCGTCCTTTATCGGACACCACCCTATCCAATCTGGAACCAGAGCCTACTGAGTACCGAGAATTGGACAGCACAGGACTCTATTTCCGCGTTAAGCCAGATGGTAACAAATCATGGGTCTATCGCTATAAGAAACCTGACGGCAAATGGTCATGGTTTGGTTTAGGCGGCTTTCCCACAGTCAGTGGCAAGCTTGCTCGCAAGAAAGCGACTGAATTAAATGATGCCATCTCACTTGGTGAGAACCCGATAGAGACTAAACATCTTAAGAAGCAAGCTGAGCTTGAAGCTGCCAATAGCACACTAGAAAAGTTGGTTTATGAGTTCTTGGACAGCAAGGCTAGTAAATGGACTGCTGAAACTATGAAGCGGAACCGCGGCTCATTGGAAAAGCATGTCATTCCGGTCTTTGGCAAGCGCCCCTATGCCTCCATCCGAGCACTGGAGTGG
>JASLEL010000095.1 GCA_030151145.1 Aquirhabdus sp.
GTCGTGGCGCTACATTACCGCTAGATATTCAGATTCCAACTGGGGCGATGGCCGGCGATATTCTGGAGTGGAGTTTCGTTCAAGATGGATTCATCATCAACATCGTTTCTCAAACCCTGACATCCGCAGATATCAGTGCAGGTACGGTGACCGTACAGGGCGCGATGAACACGAATCCATGGCGAGGCCTGTCTTGGTCGACGTCATATGGATCAATGGCATTAGGCGGTAAGGTATATAACGCGACAGCGTCTGTGACTAAAGTTTATCAAGGCGGCCAGTACCGCGGCATATCTGGCGGAGTACAGGCGGCTGTGGAGGTGGTGACCAATACCACGGACATTTCATTTCCGCAGGATACCAATAACGACGGCTTCCTGTCGCTGGGTGAGCTTTCTTTGAATAACAATGTCCTGTCGTCAGTGTCGGTACGCGTTGCCGTCAATAGCGATGATTGGGCGGGTGATACATGGTTCCTGCTGGGTACTGGCGCCAGTTATTCGGTAGGTCAGAATATCCTCACGCCTACGGATAGCTATCAATATACGGTGACACCGCAAGACATTGCCAATGGTTATGTCATTTGGCCTTTCACCTATGATCTTCAAGCTGAGGATTACAGTGTCACGATTGTGATTTCCAAGCCGTTTGCCATTACGTCCAAAGCAATCTCTTTAATCGGCTGGTCAAAGATGCCTGCTAACGTGGGCTTGACCGCGATACCTGGCGCTAATCTCAGTGTATCGTTGAATGACTATCCGAAATGGTACCTGCCGCAGGCAAATGTCAGCACGGGTACCAGTCTGACGGTTCCATTGGCTGCACCATATAATGAGACTGGTGCCGTGATCAGTGTCGTGGGTACACCGAGCGATCCGGGGTGGTTCTCTGTTGGACTTTATCCTGCAAATGGGGCAACTAGCTTTACCCTGACTCATACTGTCACAGCCGCTGATGTGACCGCCGGTCAAGCGGTCCTTGCGACAGGTGCCTTGGCTGAAAATGCAGAATATACCCTTGTGACTACGATTGCTTTGGGTACGGCAACCGTTGACGCGACGAATGGTGCTCCGCAGACGACATGGTTGTTTACTGCGCCACCAAATCCGCTAGGTGTTGCCATTGGCGGTACAGGCCGGGTAGGCCAGTATGCGACGATATCTGCTGGCAATGTTCCGCCATTTATCATGTCCTATGCTGCTGCCACAGAGTTCACCATCGTCCCCATGATACCAGACGGGCTCCCTAATCCCACGGGTAGCATTGCAGAAGCCGAATATGTGTTCACGCAGGACGGGCAGGCTGCGATAACAGTCCCAGCCAATGATTATCGTCTGGGCAACAATATCACTTTGACTGCACCTGTGGCTGTGGGTGGTGTGTTTTCGGGTCAAGTTTATGCCGTTTATAACCCTTATACCAATTTTGGTCATTATGGTGTAGCCACGACAGAGCTGCTCACGGGACCGACATTCAGCTTTACAACGGACGTCGCAATGCCTTGCAGTCTCATCTACCAGCAAGCACCTGCGACGCCGGATCACTTTGGTGGGTTTATGATGAGTATGTCCGGCTATCCCAGCACATTTGATCTGAAATATCAGCTCTATCAGACCAACAATAACGATGTGTTGCAGGTAGGTGATGTGATCGGCTTCTCGACTGCAATCAGTCGTGGTGTTAACACACCTGAAGGCATGGTTGTCGTAACGCCGGATTATACGGTGACTGCGGCGGATGTCAGTTCAGGTTATGCAGTGACAACCATCAATCTGCCCGCCAATCCGGGTACTGGCGCGTTTAACGTGGCGCTCTTCTTTACGATCAAGCGTAACGGCCATTACTTCTATGCAGGGCAGATTCAGCAAGCCTTTGAGGTGTCATAAATGCCAAGACACGAGATACAGGTTCCGCTGACTTGACCTGCTTAAGGTTGATATCGCCGCCTGATTAGGCGGCTTTTTTGATGGCTGTGCAAGATCCTCTTGTTGATCAGGACCCGAACATAAACAGGGCAGCGCAATGCGCCTAAAGCCTCATTTCCATATGTATTTTATGATAGAGAAACCTTATGGATAATCTTCCGATTTTACAGCTTTATCAAGGCGATACTTTCAGTCGTCAGGTGGCGACGCCTTATGTGCCTTTATCGAACTTTCAGATCAGCGCCATGGGGCGAACGCAGGCGGGTATAAAGCTCTGCGACTTCACGATCACACCACTCGATCAAACCGCCAATCCTGGCGGTTTTTTATTGGGGATTGCGGATACGGCCAGCCTGCCTGCAGGCGAGATGATCGTGGATTTTGAGGTGATCGACATCAGCCAGACGCCGCCGGTGCAGCGTCATACGCGCAAGTTCAAGATTCTGGTGCAAGGAGTCATTACCCATGCCTGATGCGATTCAGATCATCGATCAGCCGCCCGATCAACTGGTGATCACGGCAGACACGCCACCTCAGATCGTGATTCAGGCGCAGACACCCGATATGGTCCAGCTTTCGACCGAGACGGTCGTCGTGGGTCCCAAAGGTGATCCCGGCGTCAGTGACTATGTCGGGACCTTTGTCGCGGGGCAGGACATCGTGGCGGGTCAGCCGGTCTATATCTCGCGGCAAAACCGCCTGCTGATGGTGGCGGACTCCAGCACTTATCTGTCGGCCTTTGTGATTGGCTTTGCGGTTGAAGACATCAAGGCAGGCTTTGCCGGAGATGTCAAAAAAGGCGATTTCACCTTGTCCGACTGGACCGAGTTGGCAGGCGCTGCATCACTGCAACCCGGCTATCCGTATTTTTTAAATGGTCGTGGCATGTTGTCCTATGTGCCGCCGACCGTGGGGGGATTCATCGCTATTGGCGAAGCGCTCACCGCACAAACCCTGTTCTTTAAACCTTCATTTCCTATTCAGCTCTAAGGAGTCAAACACATGGCCATTCGTCAACCTCTCGTCCTCGGCAGCGACGGTACTGTTCAGCAATTGCAATCCGGTGACACCATTCAGGCACCCACCAATACCCCGTCGATCCGTTCGATCACCAATGCCGAGTCGTCGGCGTCGCTGTCGTTCGGCATGCCGATTTATTCCAGTGGTGCTGACTCGGTCAAGCGTGCGCAGGGCAATACCAAGAGCACTTCCAAGCTGGCAGGTCTGGTCTATGACGCGACCATCGCCGCAGGCGCATCGGGCAATATCGCCCAGTCCGGCGTGCTGGTCGGCACCACGACCCAGTGGGATGCCGTCGCGGGTACCACAGGTGGTCTGACCTTCGGCACACTGTATTTTCTGGATCCTGCAAACGTTGGCAAGATCACCTCCGTCGTGCCATCCACCGTCGGTCAGTGCAATGTGCTGGTCGGTACGGCTTTGAGCACCACGGAGCTGGAGCTGCAGATCGCACAGCCCATCCTGCTGTAAGGGAGAACCATCATGACCGCAAGAACGCCTCTGGTGGTCGGTGGCGATGGCCTGCCACAGCAGCTACAGTCGGGTGATAGCCTGAGTTTGTATGAGTCGTTTGCACAGAGCCGCTGGCTGCACTGTGATTTTGACGGGCTCAATGCAGGCGGTGTGGCGAATGGTGCTATTTCTAGCGGGACATATTCGGCCATTGTCGATGGTGCTAATACCTATGGCGTGGTGCAGATGTCCTCATCCACCACCGCCAGCAGTGGCTACTATCTGGGCTGGGTGACCGGGCAGACTTATGTCACGACCGGCAATATCTTTCGCACTATCTTTAACCTGCCAGCAGCACAGTCGACCCGGTCGGTTCGTCTTGGCTGGCAGAACAGTGCCAACGCCGCAACGCCCAGCTCAGGCGCATGGCTCAGCATCTCGGATGCCACCGTGCAAGCCAGTTTTGCGTCTGTCGCCGAGTCCCATACACAGGGGAGCGCAATCCTGTCTTATGGCATCTATCTGGTTGCGGATATCGAAGTGACGAGCGCAACATCGGTACGCTATGTCATCTGGGATCTGCTGGCGGGGACCAAGTATTTCGACCAGACCATCACGCTGACCAACAATATCGCAACCAACGTCAATAACAGCCCCATAGGCTGGGCCTTAAGCCTTGCGACCTCATCAGGGACCAGTGCGATTGCCTTGATGAAGCTCGACTATATCGGACGTGGGGTGGCCCGACCGGCTGCCATCGTCACACCCAACTAGGCTGGTCTTCATCCCAGCTTTTATTCATTGATGAGCCTCCCTTTGCGGAGGCTTTTTTTATTCAGGAGTCGCCATGCATCTGTCGCAAACCGATCTCTATCTGATCGGTGCCGCGTGCTGGCTGTTCAGCCAGATCATCGCCAAGACCGGTACCCCGCCATGGCTGCCCGCGTGGGCGGTCGTGATCGTCAATCTGATTGCCGCCAACTGGGGCAAATCCACTAATGCCGAGTCTGAGCCTGTTGATGCACTGTCAGGCACTGATCAGGCCGGGAAGGACCAGCCATGAACGTCTCTCAGCAAGTCTCAACCGCCGTCGCCAAAGTCACGCCACCCGTGGGGGTGGTCATCATGGGGCACTTCGTCACCATGAATGATGCGGTGCAGGTGGTCACGTTGATCTATGTGCTCGTGCAACTGGCGTATTTGGCCGCCAAGTGGCAGCGCGAAGCGCAAGACCGCCACGCTCAAGAACGCAACAGACAGGATCGCAAACAGCAGGATCGCCCAGACCAGAATATCAACAGTCAGGAGCACAGCAAATGACGGTACTCAGTAATAAGAAAACCGTCGCCGGTGCATTGGTACTGGCGGGCGCTGCGCTGGTGTCTTATGTCAGCCAGCATGAGGGCACGCGCCATGTGCCGTATCGTGATCAGGGCGGGGTGTGGACGGTCTGTCAGGGTCATACCGGTCGGGATGTGGTGCCGGGCAAGCGCTATACGCAGACCGAGTGTGATGCGTTCCTTGCGTCTGATCTTGCGGTGGCGGGGCGGGGCGTACTGTCCTGTGTGCATGTCCCGCTCAATCAGCACCAGTACGATGCCTTGACAGACTTTGCCTTTAATATCGGTGTGGGTGGTTTCTGCCGCTCATCTATCGCGGTCGAGCTGAATCAGCGTCACTATACCGATGCGTGTAATCGTCTGATGCTGTATGACCACATCGGCAATACCGTCAATGCAGGTCTACGCAACCGCCGCGAGGATGAGCGCAAGCTGTGTCTGACTGCGGTGGCGTTCAGTTGATCTGATCTAAAAATACGCGGATGCACTTTGATTTCTGGTGGGTTTGGTGTAAGATTCGCGTCCTCAATGGATATGCAGCCATTGATGCGTATCGGGTTGTTAGCTCAGTTGGTAGAGCAGCGGACTCTTAATCCGTAGGTCGATGGTTCGAGCCCATCACAACCCACCAAATCCCTATTCGGCCTAGTTCGCCATTGTTCATTAAGCCCTTTGTTATCAATACTTAGGGCTTTTTTGTGTCTGTCACAGTTCGTCCTAAACCATTGCAAACCGCATACTTCTGGGGGTAAAGTCTGGGGTAATCTTCTGTAGTGGAGTTACCAGCCTTGCTTACTAAGGTTTTCCTAGATTCACTCAAGCCTCAGCCAAAGTTGATGCGTCATTACGATACAGGGCGTGTGGCTGGCATGTATATTGAGGTCACTCCAACGATGAAGATTGAATAGCCACTAAGATTCTAGACACACAGAGCCATCATCTGATGGGATTTTTCAAAGTCTACAGGTGATCGCTGACCATTTGTACCATGTCTGCGTTTCACGTTATAGAACATCTCAATATAGTCGAATAGATCTGAT
>JASLEL010000016.1 GCA_030151145.1 Aquirhabdus sp.
CACCTTCTTTGTCGAAAATCCACGGAATCGAAGCGCCTGTGCGGCGCTCGATCTCGTGATCGGTATCAATAAAGGCCAACCCCAAAAGATCAGCCAGATGACGCCCGACGGTGGTCTTGCCTGCGCCCATGGGTCCAACCAAAAACAGTCTGTTTAAGTTTGAACCTTGCACCTGTTTATGCGCTGTAGGAGCATCCCCCATGATCACATCCTTACACTAAACCCGATTAAGGGTTTAGATTAGCGGTTTAATCCACCGGAGTGGTACTGTTCATGAGACGTGGCGTCACAAAAATCAGCATTTCTTGCTTGTTGTTGGTCTGCATCGTATGACGGAACAGACGACCCAGATAAGGCAGATCACCCAAGAACGGCACTTTGGTCACGCTATTGGAGATCTGGTTCTGGAAGATCCCGCCCAGTACCACCGTCTGACCATCATCCACCAGCACGTTGGTTTGCAGGCGGTTGGTGTTGATCGTCAGCTGACCGTTAGGCGCAGCATCGCCCGGGCTGTCGGCATTCACCAGGAGACTCATGCCTACACGGCCTTCCGGTGTGATGCTTGGTGTAACTTCAAGGCTCAGCTCAGCATTGACGAACTGGACCGAGGTCGCGCCGCTTGAGGTCGCCTGCTGGTAAGGGATCTGAGTACCTGCCGCCACACGGGCTTTCTGTTTGTCCAGTGTCAGCACTTTTGGCGTCGCAATGACTTCGCCCTTACCGTCGGCCTGCATGGCTGACAGGGTCAGGTCCAGCATCACATCAGAGATACTCATGATCCCCAGAGCGATACTGCTTGATCCTTGGCTGGTGGACGCCAGATTCACGCTCAGATTCTGCGGCTGGGTAATCGAATAGGTCACCCCGGTCACGCCATTGACGGTGGTCGTTTGAGGGTTACGCAGGTCAAACAGCGTCTGCTCGCTACCGCCCACCAGGAGATTAGGTCGGCTTGCGGTACCATGCGACAGAATGCCCCACTGTACACCCAATTCTTTGCTAAAGCTGTCCGAGGCACGCACGATACGGGCTTCAATCATTACCTGTTTGACCGGCACGTCCAGACGCGCCACCATATCTCGCACCTTATCAATGGTTACGGCCGTATCCTGAATAATCAGCGTATTGGTACGGGCATCAATCGACACTGTACCGCGCGGAGACAGCAGACTACCGACGTTGGCGTCACCAGTCGAGCCACTCGTGCTGCTGTTCGCACTGCCACTACCACCATTGTTACGGCCTGACGTGATCAGCGCCAGCACATCCGCCGCCTTGGCATAGCTGAGCGCAATATACTGCGTCGACAGCGGTGCCAATTGCTCCAGTTGGCGGTTGTTCTGGATTTCGATCTTCTCACGTGCGGCGAGCTCATCTGCCGGTGCGATCATGATCACGTTGCCGTTACGGCGCTTATCCAGCCCTTTGGTCTTCAGGATGATATCCAGCGCCTGATCCCAAGGGACGTTTTGCAGGCGGATGGTGATACGACCACTCACCGTATCGCTGGCCACCAGATTAAGACCGGTAAAGTCGGCAATCAGCTGCAATACCGAACGCACTTCAATATCCTGGAAGTTCAGCGACAGTTTTTGACCGGCATAGGTCGGTGGCTTGATTTCCGCAGACTTCGGCACTGGCGGCTGCTTGACGCTGATGGTCAGCTTGTTATCCGCCTGATAGGCCATGTATTCAAAATCACCCTGTGGCTGGATGACCATCACCACATTATTACCTTCGTTATAGGTATCAATGGTCTTGACCGGTGTAGCAAAGTCGTTCACATCCAGACGGCGACGCAGGCGTTCCGGCAGCTTGGCACCGAGGAAACGTGCAATGATCTTGCTGCCCTGTTGCTGAACATCGACCGGGACATTCTGGTTGCTCAGTGCAACCTGTACATTGCCCTCACCAGCACTACCGCGAGCGAAGTCGACATTGACGACCTCGACGTCGGCATGACGTGCACCAACAATCACTCCGTTGGCCTGTGCGGTAGATGTCGACGCAGGCGCAGTGGCGATCGGACGATCCGCCAGTTTGCCGCCGCCAATCTTGATGATCAGCACATTACCTTCGACACGGGTCGAATAGCCCGCAGTCTGCTTGAGCGCGATCGACAGACGGGTACGCTCGTTGCCCTGCGCGATCACCAGACTCTTGGCATTGCCTGCACCCAAATCCTGATAGCGGCTCGCTACCGTGCTGATCGTGTTCGGCAGATCGACATTCAGGCTGACCGAAGGCTTATCCAAGAGGAAAGCCTGTGGTGTCGGCGGTGTGCTGTCAAACGCTAGACGTACTTCGGTTTCGGTGGCCGAGAGGACATTGCTGCTGATCCCGGTCAATGTCGACTGGCTGCTGGCATAGGCCGGCATGACCACGGCCGCAGCACCGACCAATGCCAGACGAGCGGTCCAGACCGGCAACGTCAGAGGCATACGGGCGGCCCAAGCGCAGGCCTGACTCAAGACGGTCGGATATCCCATTTTCCACAGCCCATCCAGACTTCTTTCTTCCATGTCTTTCACCTCTAAATCCAACTGATTCGGTCGCATCCCACTGATTTTTTTGCTGTACATTATGGCTTCCCCTTTATCTGCCTTATCCGCCTGAATCCGTCATGACGAGGCTTCGTGGACGCTCAACAAACCCTTGTTTACCATCAGGAACGATCTCAATCACATTGATCTGAGTCGGCGTGATGCCAACGATCCGTCCAAAATTCTGACCGATGTAATTGCCGGTCTGGACGCGCTCAATGCCATGCTGAGGATCTTCAACCAGCGCATACAGCGGACCTTTGGCATTATGCAGTGTACCGCGCATGTGCAGCCCCTCCAGTGGGAACTGCTCAAGGAATTGCTTGGGCCGACTCATATCCGGCATCACATGCCGTCCCGCCATCACCCGGATCTCCTCCGCCAGACTGAGCGGAATAAACGGGCTGCGGAAGCCTTGCGCGGCATAGGTAAAGGTTGGAATCGGCAAGAAAACCGGCGGTGGCGCGATCGGCAGTGTCGGCTCGGCGTGGATCTTTTGCATTTCGGCATTGATCCCATCGACCCGCGAGCTACAGCCACCGAGGCTCAAGAGCAGAACGCCCAGACATCCCATCACCCATGGGCGCGTTTGCTGGACGAATGCTGGATGAATAATGCGATGCTTAGTCATCATGATGCACTCCCTGCTGGTGCGCCAGCGGCTGGGGCTGCTGTAGCACCCGGTTTTTTCACATTGTCCGTATTTGCCTGATCATTATAGCGATAGGTCTTCGCATTCACCGTGATTCCCAGCACCGGCACTTCAGAAGACGACTTATTGGTCTCGGTGCCTTGAGGAGCGATGGTAAAGTCATCAATGGTCACGATGCGCGGCAGCGACGCCAGTGCACTGACGAAGGCACCGAACGCATGATAGTCACCACGACCCTGAATCGTAATCGGCAGTACGATAAAAATATCTTTAGGGACTTCTTTTTCGACTTTGATCGAATCAAACTTCAGACCGCTGCCCACACCGGTGTAGTTGATATCTTCAACCAGACCCGGAATCTCCTGCACTTTGGGCAACTGTTGCAGCAGTTGACCGAAAGTGGACTCCATCTGCTCGACCTGACGCTGATACTGCTGCAGATTGCGCAGTTTGGAGTCTTTGTCACGATAGTCACTCAAGAGCTGCGTCTGACGACCTTCCGCATTGGTGATATCGTCGCGGGTCGGGCCAATGAGCAGCAGATAGCCCAGCACCATGACGACCACGAACACGAAGATGTAAATCGTGATCTTGACCGAGGTTGGCCAGCCGCCAATATTCTGTGGATCAAGCGAACTAAAGCTGTTCTTGAAATCCTCAAAGGAAAACTTGTCGCGCTTTTCGGGCACGTCTACCTTGCCTGCACTCACGATGCACCTCCATGTCCCGTCTTCGCAGCGAGCGAACCTTTATCATCCTTAGGCTGATCAGGCAGTTTCAGGTCGGCAGAGACCACAAACTGACCGTAATTATCTTCAGGCCGTGGCGCAACTCCACCGGGGCTCTGATCTTTCGCACTTGTGCCCTGGAAGGAATTCATGAAGGCATTGCGGAACCATGGCGATGCTTCGAGATTACGCAGCAGCTCGGAGACATCATTCGGGCTTTCGGCACGGCCTTCGAAGGTGAATTTATCGTCCTTGCGCGCAAACTTGGTCAGATAAACATGGGCTGGGATCAGGCGCGGCAGCTCATCAAACACACGCACGACCACCGGACGCTGCCCTTGCAGATCCTGAATGACTTTCATACGGGCGACGATTTCATCACGGCGTGCCTGCAGGCCCGACAGGCTTTTGAGCTGGGTATCCAGTTGACTATTTGCATCCATGACTTTCTGGTTGGCCGCCTGCTGATCATTCAGGATGTGATCAAAGAACATCCACACCAACACCAGCACGATCACGGCAAGGACCAGGACCGCACCATTGACCATAAAGAATTCTTGCTTGCGCTGTTCGCGCAGCTCTTCGCGCCAGGGTAATAGGTTGATTTGTGCCATGTTAATCAAAACTCCTGAGTGCTAATCCACAGGCGATCATGAGCGCTGGGGCGTCATTTTCGATTGCGTTGGTATCGATCTGGTGCGCAAATCCCATATTGGTAAACGGATTGGCGACGCTGACACGATTGCCCAGTTTGTTTTGAATCAACCGCGCAAGTCCGGGAATGCTGGCACTGCCGCCAGCCAGCAGGATATGGTCCACATCATTGTACTGACTGGACGAGAAGAAGAACTGCAAGGAGCGCGTGACTTGCTGTGCAATCGAATCCATAAACGGAATCAGCACTTCAGGCTCATAGTCATCCGGCAGGTTGCCTTCCTGTTTAGAGCGGTTGGCCTCCTCTGCCGACAGGCCATAGCGACGCTGAATCTCTTCGGTCAATTGCTTGCCACCGAACACCTGCTCGCGGGTATAGACGATCTGACCGTGACGCAGCACATTCAGTGTGGTCATGGTATGGCCGATGTCCACAATCGCCACAATATCGGGCGAATCCGGCAGGCTGTCGATAATCAGACCAAATGCGCGCTCAATGGCGTATGATTCTACATCAACGACCTTGGCGGTTAGTCCGCCGATCTCAAGCACATCTACACGCTGCTCGATGTTTTCGGTCCGTGATGCCGCAAGCAGCACACTGACCCGGCCCGGAACCACCGTAGACGGTCCCTGGACTTCAAAATCCAGATTCACTTCTGACAGGGGATAAGGGATGTATTGATCCGCATCCAGACGGATCTGCATTTCACGCTCATCATCCGACAGGTCGTCTTCCATATCGATGAGCTTGGTAATGACGGCAGAACCGGCCACAGCGACCGCAGCATGCGATGCGCCCGGTTTGGCCCGCGCAACGGCGCGATGAATGGCTTCACCGACGGCTTCGACATCAACGATATTTTTTTCAGCCACGACACCCAGCGGTAACGCTTCTGAGGCATAGCTTTCAACAAAATATCGACCACCCCGGATGCTGAGTTCCAGCAACTTGATCGAGGTCGTACTGATATCCAGTCCGATGAGATCACTCTTTTGTTTGCGTCCAAAGGAAAGCACGATTAATTCCCTTTTATGTTTATCGATCCAATTGAAATGCAGTACCGCCTGCATCTCACCTCATTTAAGCACATGAGCCACCTTGAATCCTTCGGTGTCACACCTTACTCATGATAACATCCCAAGCACTGTCAAATCTGGCTGAAAGCCAGATGCCAACTCCTTTTGTCCCCTCACAGACAAAGACCATCACAATGGTCCCGATCGCCTGAAGATACCGAAGGTGAACCTGACCCATCACAGGGCCTTAGGCCGCACCTTTTCAAAACCGTTTTTACACACAAAAATCGCTTTCAGAAACAATTGGATATATAGCAAAAAACCCCATATAGCCCTGCGCTGAAACGTAACAAAATCAACGGTCACAGAGTGACAACAGACCCCTGCAAAAAC
>JASLEL010000162.1 GCA_030151145.1 Aquirhabdus sp.
GCCGACCGCGCATGCCGACGATGAGCTTGCGACCAGTCTGACGGGATTTGACCTCATCAGCCACTCGATGCTGAATAAAGGCATGGCCTTCAGTGACGATGAGCGTGATATCTTCAAACTGCATGGTCTGCTGCCACCGCATGTCGGTACATTGGAGGAGCAAATCACGCGTCGCCTGCAGGTGCTGCGTAGCTTTGCCACTGACTTTGAGCGTTACTCCTTCCTGCGTGATCTGCAGGACAGCAATGAGACGCTGTTTTACGCCATGCTGGTGCGCCATCTGGAGGAAATGCTGCCCTTGGTTTATACCCCGACTGTGGGCGAAGGCTGCCAGCGCTTAAGCGAGATCTGGCGCAAACCGCGCGGGCTATTTCTGAGTTATCCCAATAAAGGCCGTATCCGCGAGATACTGGCAGACAGCCGCTATGACCGCGTGCGCGTGATCGTGGTCAGTGATGGTGAGCGCATCTTGGGTCTGGGTGATCAGGGCGCGGGTGGTATGGGCATTCCGATCGGCAAGCTCTCGCTGTATACCGCCTGTGCGGGCATTCATCCGCTCGAGACGTTGCCGATCCTGCTGGATGTCGGTACCAACAATCCCGACCGCCTGCATAATCCCCTCTACATCGGCTGGAGCCATGAGCGTATCCGCGGCGAGGACTATGATGCCTTCGTCGAGGAGTTTGTCAGTGCTGTGACCGAGCGTTGGCCGCATGTGCTGCTGCAGTGGGAAGATTTCGCCGGGACCAATGCCGCTCCTTTGCTTGAGCGCTATCGCGACCGGCTGTGTACCTTTAATGATGATATTCAGGGTACCGCTGCAGTAGCGTTTGCGACGCTCTTGTCCGCGATCAATGTCACGGGTGTGCCGTTGACTGAGCAGCGGATTGCGTTCTTGGGTGCGGGGTCTGCAGGCTGTGGTATCGCGTCGCTCTTGCATCAGGCGATGGTGGATGCGGGCCTAAGCGCGGAGGAGGCATCCAGTCGCTTCTATGCGGTGGATCGTGAGGGTCTCTTGGTCGAAGGTATGGCTTCCTTGCGCCCGACGCAGGCGCTGTTTGTCCAGAAGCAAGCCGCCGTGGCAGGCTGGACACAGGAGAAACCGGATCAAATCAGCCTGCTGGATGTGATGGCGAATGCGCATCCGACTGCGCTGATTGGTGTATCTGGTCAGGGCGGAGCGTTCTCGGAAGCCGTGATTCGTGAAATGGCCAAGCACACCGATCGCCCGATCATCTTCCCGCTGTCCAATCCCACTTCGCGTAGTGAAGCCACGCCGCAGGATCTGATGAACTGGAGCGAGGGACGTGCGCTGATCGGGACTGGTACGGCTTTCCCGCCGGTACGCTGGCAGGGCAAGTTGGTCGAGAGCAATCAGACCAATAACTCTTATATCTTCCCGGGCGTGGGGCTGGGCGTACTCGCTGCCAATGCAGATCGTGTGACGGACCGGATGTTTATGGCGGCGGGCAAGGCGCTGGCCGAGCTGTCGCCGACCAAGACTGATAAGGCCGGGCGTCTGTTGCCGCCAGTCGAGGATCTGCGCAAGGTGTCGATCCCGGTGGCGCTGGCGGTGGCGCATCAGGCGGTGCAAGATGGTGTTGCGACGGCTTGCTCGGATGAGGAGTTGATGCAGCGCATCCAAGTGCTCGTGTGGGAGCCAGTGTATCGTCCGTATCGACATGTGCCTTAAGTAACGGCGGTTCTGAAACTAAAAAAGCGTCTCTGGTCGTGATGGTCAGAGACGCTTTTTTTAAATGGTTTCGGTGGTGGTTGAGGCTGGCGGCTCGTCTGTGTCCGTTTCGTTGTGAGGTGCTGGACTAAGAGCCTCGGTCGGGTAGAGCGCCTGGCTTGCTGTGGCTGTCTGGTATTTGTAAATCTGCTGGATAATGCGAATCAAAAGGCCACACGCGATGATCTTCAGGAGCAGGTAAATCTGTGTGTAATCCATGCCATCCATGAGTTCACGGGCACTTTGTGCAGATTTTTCCTGCGCTTGGCCGATGTTGGCCATGATGTTGCCGGCAAGGAAAAACAGCCACCACGCCAAGATGAGCGGCGAGGCGGGAACATTTTCCAGTCTGCAGGATTTTTGCTGGTTTTCCAGATTTCCCGCATAACAAAGTAAGGCATATATATGTTGATGAAGGGAACGAAGAACCAGACGACGGATGCTTTCGGACTGGACTCCATGCCTTGGGCACCTAATTGATGGGCATTGTGATTCATGCGATAGATCCATTTCAGGATCAATACGGCGGATGCGATCAGGATGATGGCCTGAACCAGTGTGATGATCCTCCGGCTTTGGTCCGCCATCTGTAGCTCAGCCAGTGTGCTGACAAAAGTATGGGCACCGCTATTGGGCAGATTCAGCAGCAGAACATACATGATTAGGAGTGCCGCCCAGGCAATGCCGGTAAAGCTGATCTGGGCATAGAGCAGCCGGATCGTCCAGCGGGTCAGTTTGGTCGGGTCTCTGAGCTGATCCAGTGAAGGCGGTTGGATCTGATCTGTCATGGTCATGCGTCCTGAGATTATTTTTATTAGAAGAGGATCTTACCCTGTCGATGTGAAAAGGAGATGTTTTGGGCCGTGTCCGTCCGTTTGTCGTCATTTATGGGTCAGATCGCACATTTGCTATTTTCTGTGGCATGACCGTCAGTGGCATACCTTTCGCTCCGGCATAAAACACCGCTATCCGCACCGGTATCGTGCCGATATTCTTGCCATTGTGCAGGGTATTGGCGACCTCGGCAACCATCTCTCCCGTGTGCATGAGTTTGGACTGGCCATTCTTAAGTTCGACCAAGATTTCCCCTTGCATGATCAGCCCAAAAGACGGCACTGGATGCTGATGCCAGCCGGTCTCGGCACCGGGTGCGATCTCGACGATCATGCCGGTGATCTCGGCTTGTCCCGTCGGGTAGGTGATGGCTTGTCCATCCCAAGCGGTGGTGGTCTTGAGCAGCGGTGTGACTTGGATGGCGGGATTGGATTTACCGCCAAAGGCGATGGCGGGAGCCGAATCCGCGTCCGCAGCCTGTGCAAGCGGGGAGAGGCAGAGTAGCAGGACGGTAGGGATCAAACGAAAGACATGCATGGCGTTCATTTCCGATATATCCGGGGCGGAGTGGCTCACAGTGTGCCTCACCAAATGAGACTAGACAATTGAATCGGTGAGGATTAGCGTTGAGCGTACATTATCTCAATGAACCTTTGTGACGGAGGATGCATGGAGTACAAGGATTATTACGCAATCTTGGGCGTGCCGCGTACGGCGACCCAAGACGAGATCAAAAAAGCCGCCCGCAAGCTCGCCCGCAAATACCATCCCGACGTGAGTCAGGAGCCGGATGCCGAAGCGCGCTTTAAAGAGATCGGCGAGGCCAAAGAAGTCCTCGAAGACCCGGAGAAGCGTGCAGCCTATGATCAGATGGGCAGCAACTGGCAGCAGGGCCAGTCTTTTGAGCCACCACCGGGCTGGGATGCGGGTTTTGAGTTCCGTGGACGTGGTGATGCGGGGGCGGATTTCAGTGGCTTTGGTCAGGGCCAACAGGGCTTTGGTGGTGGTTTTGGTGAGGGCTTCGACCATAGCGACTTCTTTGAGAGTCTGTTTGGTCAGCAGCAAGGCCGTCGTGCGCATCGCAGTCATCGCACGCCCGATATGCAAGGGCAGGATCATCACGCCAAGGTGTTGATCGATATCCGTGATGCCTATACGGGAGCCAAGCGCAGCATCGCGCTCAAAGTCCCGACCGTCGATGACAGCGGACATGTGGTGCTCAAAGAGCGCGTACTGGAGCTGACCATCCCGAAAGGCATCCGCGCAGGTCAACATCTGCGGCTGGCGGGGCAGGGAGAGCCGGGTATGGGCGCGGGTAAGCCGGGCGATCTGTTTCTTGAGATCGAGTTCAATTCTGATCCGCTGTATCGGATAGAGGAGCGCGATGTCTATCTCACGGTGCCACTGGCACCGTGGGAGCTGGCATTGGGTGCGTCAGTACGTCTGCCGACCCCAGATGGTGAGATCTCGGTCAATGTGCCGACCGGATCGAAAGTCGGCGGGAAATTACGACTCAAAGGCAAAGGCATTCCCGCAGCGGGAAGCAATGGCGTTGCCGGAGATTTGTATGCGGTGCTGGAGGTCGTGGTCCCGCCTGCCAAGACCGATGCCGAGCGTGCAGCGTATCAGGCCATGGCAGATGCCTTTGACTTTGACCCGCGTAGCCACTGGCGCCACTAAGGAGGGATGGACATCATGAGTACAGCAGTAGGCCACCTGCATGTGGCAGTTGTCGAAGAAGAAGTGACGCTCACGGTCTATGAGCTG
>JASLEL010000165.1 GCA_030151145.1 Aquirhabdus sp.
AAAACCGCCAAAGCCGGTACACCGATCATTACCGCATCCTCCAATGGCATCTCCGGCACGACACAAGTGACCGTGACGGCAGCCGTGCTGCAGTCGATTACCGTGACGGGGGCGAGCGCGAATGTCGCAGCTGGTCTGACGGTCCAGTTCTCGGCAACGGGTAACTACTCCGACGGCACCTCGCAGGCGATTCTGACACCTAGCTGGAGCTCATCCAGCACGGGCATTGCAACTGTCGATACAACGGGTCTGGTGAAGACCCTCAAAGCGGGCGTGACGACGGTCAATGCCACATTTGGTGGTATCACCGGCACCAATAATCTGACCGTCAGTGCTGCCGTGCTGCAAACGATCTCGCTTGCCGCCAAGACCAGCAGTGTCCCGGCGGGTCTGACCCAGCAATACACCGCCACCGGTAATTATTCTGACGGTACCAGTCAGGTGATCAATACTGCCGCATGGAGCTTCTCGGATACGACGGTTGCAACTGTGGATCAGACAGGTCTGATCAAAGCACTGAAAGCCGGTACGGGTACAGTGACCGTAACCGCTGGTGGTGTCACGGGCACAGCCAATCTGATCGTCACGGCTGCTGTGTTGCAAAGTATTGCGGTTGCACCGGCGAATGCGTCAGTTGCAGCAGGTTTGACTCAGCAATTGACCGCGACAGGAAGCTACTCAGATGGCTCGAAGCAAGTCCTGTCGGCTCCAGTCTGGAGTTCGTCTGACATTACGCTTGCCACGGTCAGCAGCAGCGGTCTGGTGCAGTCGATCAAGACTGGTAACGTGATCATCTCTGCGACCTTCAATGGCATCACTGGCACGACTCCGATTCAAGTGACTGCTGCAATCGTGCAATCGATCTCCATCCAGCCAGCCACCGCTAGCGTGCCAGCGGGTCTGACACAGACTTTTGTGGCGATGGGTAGCTTTTCGGATGGCAGCAGCTTTGCGGTCAGCCCTGCAGTGTGGAGCTCGTCGGACATCACGGTTGCAACAGTGCAGTCCAATGGCGTGCTCAAGACTCTGAAGACCGGACAAGTCACCATCACTGCGACTTACAATGGCTATCAGGCGACTGCATCACTCACTGTGACGCCTGCAGTCCTGCAGTCGGTACAGGTGGCAGCGGTTGCCAATAATCCGGGCGATACCACCCAGCAGTTCAATGCGACGGCAGTCTACTCGGATGGGACAACTCAGTCTGTGACGGCTGATCAGTGGAGCTCGTCGGATAATACAGTGGCTACCGTCAATGCGAGTGGTTTGGCTCAATATCTGAAGCAAGGTACGACTTCCATTAATGCGTCTTATCAGGGTGTGACAGGTTCAGCGACATTGTCCATCACGGCTCCGGTGCTGAAATCGATTACCGTGACACCGCAAAACACGTCGATCTTGGCTGGCTGGTCGATGCCCGTAGGCGCTACCGAACAGTATTCAGATGGCTCCACCCAAACCGTGAATGTCTACTGGAGTTCGTCGGATACCAGCATTGCGAATGTGATTTCCGGCGGCTCGATCATCAATGGCGTACCGCAGGGAAATACAGGTGCAACTTTCTCTGCGAATAAAGCGGGTGTTGTTCAGGTGATTGCGACTGTGCATGGTGTGACGGGCTCAGCGACAGTCACTGTTACTAAGAACCTGACCATTGCGCCTAATCCGCTCACATCGATCATTGTTGGTCAAACCCTGCAGTTGCAGTTCAATTACACTCAGCAACCGCTTTTGGGTGGTTCTGTCACGCCGACTTGGGCATCTTCAGATCCGACGATCGCCACGGTCAGCAGTACTGGTCTGGTCACCGCGATCAAGCCGGGTAGCGTCCAGATCAGCACATCAGTGGGCAGCCAGATTGATACATTCCAACTGACTGTGATTCAGGCACCTGTGCCTAATGTGCCTTTCTGCTTTGGGGGGCTGGCATTCTGCTAGTAGATCTACCAAAGTAAGCAATACCGCACCATAGAGAAACAGTTAATCAAGAAGCCCATATACATATATGGGCTTTTTTGTACTGAAGAGTTCATATTTGCCGAGCTGTGAAATGCTATGATGCATGCAGATGCTTATCGAATATATTTGATTACAATTTGTGCACCAGCAGAGGGCGGGATATCTGATATCACGGTTTTGTTTTGTGCATAAAATGAGCTATAGTCAAAACTCATTCAAGGTCTCGATGTCTACTCAAAGGGGTAATGTGATGAACCGTTCCCGTCTTCAAGACAAGGCGCAAGACAAGGGCCAAGACAAGGATAGTGCCAAGGCCAAATCCAAGAAAGCCGGCAGCCTGCGCTACTGGTCCGAGCTGCAATTACAAGCCCTCGAGTTGCCAAAGAAAAAGAAGCAACAAAGCTAAGTCTTCAAACCGCTTGCGCAAGCACGCATCAGGCCTACAGCCAGATGGATTGTTGACCTGATGTCCTGTCTTTTTTGCCTTTTGATCGCTACTGATCTGTCATGGTCTGCAGGCCACTCACATGATCTCACCGTTAAATCATAAAAATGTCATGCGAAATGCTTGATTTTTCCTGCACGAACTTGATACTAAAAGTATAGGTTCTTCTTTTATCAGGAGCATGCCATGTCCAAGATCATTGGTGGTCCGTTCGACGGTCGATATTTTGAGTTGGCGCCCTGGATCCATAACACCGCCATCGACAAACTGATCGACTTCCCCGTGTATATCCCCAAAGACTGGGATGGTGTCACCCGTCCTTATGTCGGCGCGCAGCCCTTGGTCCCGTTTGATCGCTATAGCCTGATCCGGGTCGAGATGTTGAATGCTGCCGGGCAGGCGATTGGTCACCGCGTCATCCTGCTGCATGGCAGTATTGCTTTAGATGACGCGATCCGTCGTCTGAACGACGATAAGGATGAGATCGCGAGTGTGCGCGTGATCTGACGCGATGGTGTCATGAGTCTGGCGATACGGCATGATCGTACGGCGCAGGGTAGGATCGTCTGTAGATGACGCTGGCGATGCATGCTGTCGTCAATAAGGCCTTTCGTCAAGAAGCCGGTCGTTCAGAAGCCTGTCGTTCAAAAAGCTGCCAGTAATAATGAAGATGTCCATGCATGAGGCTGATCATGGCCGCAAGGATGTTGTTTTACAATTCAAGGAATGTGTCATGACTTTCAAACGCCCAATGTATGTCAATGTGTCCGCCAGTATCGTCTTATTTTCCCTCTGTGGTCTGATCACCTCCGCAGTGTCTGCCCATACGGAGACGGATACGATTCCCAGTGATTCATTGATCAATAGCTATCTGGACATCTCCCGCGCCAAAGAGACCAATGACGCGGGCGTCGAGGGCATGCTGGATGAGTATAAGAAAGCCTTTGGACTGTCGCCTGAGCAGGTGGAGCAGGCACGTACCGCGCTAAATCGCTCTATCGGCTGGGATGTGGTCAAGGCTGAAGTGATCGCCCAGATCAAAAAGAATTACAGTGCTGCCACGTTGAATAGCTATATCGCCTATTCCAAAACGTCAGAAGGCGAACTGTACAATACGCAGTCGATCCCGTTTAACCGTGAGACCGCCCGTATCTATGCCGAAAAAAGTCTGCCGAAGCAGACCCAGCAGGCCCAACCCGCTCAGGCTCAAAAAAGCGAATCCACACCGATCACCACCGCGACCCCACTGAAACCCAATGATCTGCTGGTCGCAAACGATGTAGTCGAGCATAACGTCAATGGCAAGACTTACTTCACCGGCATCGTGCACAATCTTGGCAAGAAAGCTGCCCATGCCTCGGTAGAGATTGATCTTTTCCAGGGTAACACCTTCGTCGATCAATATACGACCTATGTGTCGGGCATGGTGCAGCCGAATGCCATTCGCTATTTTAAGGTGGCCTGCTCCTGCGATGCGACACCTGCTGCGCATGACACGATCAAGACGCTGATTAATACCTCCGAGTATTGATCCGGCGATATCCGGTCATCAGCCTTGGTTGATGGGGAGGGGGCGTATACGTGTGCTGGATGCCATTGATACGCCATTTCTCCCATCCGTTGCTTCATCGCAGTTCTAAATTGTTTGTTTGATTTTTCAATATTTTGCATCCTTTTCCTGACCACAGATTTTGGTGCCACCAACGCCGATGCGCTGTTGCAATTATTCTGGTGAGTAGCCATGGATATGGTCAATAAATAGTCGTATGATCAGCCTGTTAATCACCGACTTTCTGATAAAAAAAACATCGTCTGCGGACATCATTTGACACTATTGATCACCATCGGTTTAGGAAGAATCTCATGAGTATCCTGACGGTCAGGACCATTCTTGTTGCATGGGTTATGCTGCTGCTGGCGGCTTGTGGTGGGGGTGGTGGTGGCGGAGGTAGTACTACAGCGCCTATGCCGGGACAGGCACCGACCGTTAATATTAGTGCTGTCACACCGACCAATCCGCTGGTCGGTCAGACTGTGACGTTTACGGCCAATGGGGCGGGGACAGGGATTCAATACGCATGGGTGTTTGGGGATGGCCAAGGCGCATCAGGTGCGACGCCGAGCCATGTCTATGCGAGCGCCGGGACCTATCAAGTGGGGGTGACGGTGACGGACAGTAGCGGGGCGACAGCGACCGCATCTGCGCAGGTCGTGGTGTCCAATGCCACAATATCCGCCAATATCTCCAGCATTACGCCGCTCAGCCCCAGTGTCGGTCAGGCGGTGACGCTCACAGGAGCAGGCACAGGGCAGGGTGCCTTGAGCTATGCGTGGAATTTTGGTGACGGTCTCTCAGGGACCGGCGCAACCGTGGCGCACAGTTATACCGCCAGCGGCTCCTATACCGTTACGCTGACCGTGACCGATAGTGCCGGACAAACCGCCAGTGCGACCAATGGGGTCGTGGTCGTAGGTACGCCTGCTGCGCCACTCCCTGTCACAGCAGCGATCACTGCGATTATCCCTGCTAGCCCGGCAGCAGGTCAGACCGTGACGCTGACAGGGTCCGGTGGAGGCGGGCAGGGGGCACTGACCTATGCGTGGAACTTCGGCGATGGCTCCTCCGGGACGGGCACCAGCGCAACGCACAGCTATGCCACTGCAGGCAGCTATACCGTCAGTTTTACCGTGACGGACAGCACAGGCGCGAAGACCTCCGCCACACAAAGCCTCACCGTAACCGCGACCTCGACGGCCACTCCTGCAACGGCGGCAATCGCCAGTATCAGCCCGGCAAGCCCGAGTGTGGGGCAGGCGACGACTTTGACCGGGACGGGCACAGGGCAGGGCGTGCTGAGCTATACGTGGAACTTTGGCGATGGTACGGGCGGCAGTGGTGCGACGGTGACGCACAGCTATACGGCGACAGGCAGCTATAGTGTGGTGCTGACGGTGGTGGACAGTACGGGGCAGCGCGCCACGGCAACTGGTAGTGTGACGGTGACCAATGCCCCGATTGCACCGACGGCAACAATAATACAGATTGAGGCGGCCAATCTGAATCCGATCACGCATCCCAACTATACGCCGTATGCTCAGGAGAATATGGCCTTTACCGGTTCGGGTACAGGGACGGGCACCTTGACCTATGCCTGGAATTTTGGTGATGGCTTTACGGGCAGTGGTGCCTCGACCACGCATACCTATGCGAGTCCGGGCACCTACACCGTCAGTCTGGTCGTCACCGATAGTACTGGCGCATCGTCCATACCGGCACAGACCACCATCACGATGACGCTGCCTCCTGCACCCTCGGCCATGTCGATTACCCCGGAAGCGTCGTTGGCGTTAACCAATAATAACAGCCTTGTACTCACTGGTACGACATCCGATAACGGCTCACCTCTCACCTATACATGGAACTTTGGTGATGGCAGTGCATTGGTCACAACCTCGACCGCAACCAGTCCGGTGCATACCTATGCCAATCCCGGTATATACACGGTGTCGATGACGGTAACGGATGTCTTTGGTCAGACGGGAACAGCTACGGCGACGGTCGCGACACCGTATTCGGTGATTTATCTGGCTCAGTCTGGTCTGCTGACAGCTGGGACTAATAATTTTCTGGCTTTCGATAGCAAAAATACGCTGCTGTATTACACCGACAATAATATCTTGTACAAACTGGATCAAAGCGGGACGATCACTGCTGTCGCTGGGGGAGCGGCTACAGTTCCAACTGTTATTCCTAATGGTACGGGCAGTGCGGCGGGTTTTAATTCGATCAGTGCGATGACGGTTGATAGCATCAGCGGGAACGTGTATCTGTGGGATCAGTTTGGATTCCGTCAGATTACTCCTGCAGGTGTGGTGACATCGTTTGGATATCCAAGCCAATTTCCAAGAGAAGCCAGTCTGATAAATATTCAGGGGCTGGCGTTTAATAGCGCCAATGGCACGCTCTATTTTTCAGATGCCGCAAATGGCCTGATTGAGAGCGTCAATCAGGCAGGCGTTGTGACCATCGTTGCGGGAACAGGTCAGTATGGTAATGCTGATGGTACCGGAACTGCTGCGAGCTTTGGTAGAGTCAATAAGATGGTTCTAGATACTGCTACTGGCAATTTGTACGTGCAGGATGGCGGAGCAATTCGTAAGATCACTGCTGCGGGTGTGGTGACGACGATCGGTCCCGTAGTGGACAGTACGGGCGCACGGTACGTTTTCAACCCTAGCGGTGGTATCTCCTTTGATCCGGCGACAGGTCTACTCTACTCTGGGGATCAACTCGGCATTGAGCAACTCAATCCTGCGACAGGCGTGATTAAACACCTCGTGGGCAATTCGACGGCGACAGGTAACTTCAGTGTTGCCGGTGGACCCACGAGCGGTCCGCCGCAGCAGTCGGACATTGCGTTCATCGGCAGTGGCAGAGTGGCCTTTATCATTGGATCTAGCACGTCTTCTG
>JASLEL010000168.1 GCA_030151145.1 Aquirhabdus sp.
CGCCTGCTCATGGATAGTCTGATCCGGCTTCATGCCATGGTCAAAGGCATACAGATGGGTATAAGCCGCCAGCCGCGCATGATCGGCAAGCACGATCCCCGCCCGTCCGCCATCCAGTATCGCATGATGATTGATTCCCACCTGCCGACCCATCGTGATCGGCCCATGCAGCACACAGTCCGCCGCGATAAAGCAGCCATCACCAATGATGATCGGCCTTCCCAACTCAGCAAAGAGCTGTGCATCCGGCGAGATAAAGCAATCCTTGCCGATGGTGATCGTCTCCATCGACTGCAAATACGCTTGCCATTCCATCTGCCACGCTTCGGCCCAGACACGGTTCTTGGGCTTCAGACTCCAGTACAGCCATGGCATGTAGCTGAGACGTTTTTTATGCTGCGCGCGGTACTTGAGTAGTGGATCATCATCCAGATCTGATGCGGGATGGTTTGGCGGGATTTCGTGCATGATGTGGGGCAGTTTTACGTTATGATGACAGGCATTCTGCCACGAATCACTGATCCGCAGAAACGTCTAAACCCGTACGGAGCCAGCCATGGGACATCGCCTGAGCAAGATCTACACCCGCACCGGCGATGACGGCACTACAGGGCTGGGTGACGGCCAGCGCGTCGCAAAAGACGACCTGCGTATCGCCTGTATCGGCACGGTGGACGAGCTGAACAGCCTCATCGGCCTGATCCGTGCCAGCCTGCCGGCATCTGAAGCAGCTGCGAATAATCCACTGGAAGCCGAACTCAGCCGTATCCAGCATGAGCTGTTTGATTTAGGCGGTGAGCTGTCTATTCCGGGCTATTACATCCTCAAGGCTGAATACGTGGATCGACTGGAACACAGCATCGACGCGATGAATGAATCGCTACCCATGCTCAAGAACTTCATCCTACCTGCGGGCAGCCTTGCGACCGCACACACCCACCTTGCACGTGCCGTCTGCCGCCGGGCCGAGCGCGAACTGGTGATGCTGCGCAAACGCGATGATAATCTTTCCACCTACGCCCCACTCTACCTGAACCGCCTCTCGGACTGGCTCTTCGTCGCGGCACGCACCATTGCAAGATTGAACGGTGGCTCAGAAGTGCTGTGGTCACGGCAGGATCAGGCTTAACTCTCTATCTCATTAAGGACAATACTCAAGGATCGCTATGAAACTCATTGGCCATCGCGGTGCACGGCGTGAAGCCCCGGAAAACACCTTGGGCGGCTTTCGCCATATCGTGGCTTTGGGGCTCAAGGCCGTGGAGTTTGATGTCCGACTGCTTGCGGATGGGCATCTGGCGGTATTGCACGATGCCAGCCTCAAGCGTACTGCGGGTGTGGATATCGTGGTGGAGACGCTGACCCGCGATCAGTTGATGAATTTTGATAATCGTCAGGGCTGGCCCGCGTGGCCATCCTCTGAGCCAGTACCGACCTTGCAGCAAGCGCTGGCGCTGATGACGCACTTTGAGCATATCGAGGTAGAAGTCAAAGCCGTCGCTGATCAAGCAGCCGCTGATGCCATCAGCGATGCGCTGATCCGTGAGCTGGCAACTTGGCCCAATCGTGATGCGGTGACGGTGACGTCGTTTGACGTGCGCATCCTGACTGCGATGCAGGTACGACGTGACCTAGGGCGACATTCGCTCAAAACCGGCCTCTTGATCGAGCCACAGTCGCAGCTTGACCCAAATACGCCAAGCACAGCCCCACTGACTGCGGCTGATCTGGCACAGATCAACGCTCCTGCGCTGCTGCGCGCCATGCAATTGGGCTGTACCCGGATGGGTTTATATGACCTGTTGACGACGCAGGATGCTGTGCGGCATATCCATGCGGCGGGTCTGGGCGTCAGTGTCTGGACCGTCAATGATCCAGATCGCGCACGCCTATTACAGGATTGGGGCATTGAGGGGCTGATCAGCGATGTGCCCTCCATGATGCTGCAGGAAAAGGTTGGCGAAATTTAAAGCAATCCTGCAATTAACCCGTTTTTTATCAATCCACTACTCGCGCATGGACGCACCAGTCATCCGGACATGAAAAATTACGATTGTCAGACTAGTGCACACGTGTACTCTCATGGTACAGTAGCGCCCATATTCGCTGAGGCGTGTTATTTTTTACTCAGGCAATAGACCAGAGCGCACATCCGAAAGGAGCTTTTCTGCGCAATGCTTTGTTGCAGACATTGTCATAATATACACATGTGCACTGAGTATAATGCTGGTCACAGCACCCGAATTATTTTTAGCCCAAGAGTCACTACCGTATGACCGATATTGCGCAAAACCCTGTACAAGCTGTCGCTGAGACTGCCGTACTGCCTCAGCCCAAGCCACCGATCAACTGGCCCGGTGCCGTCGTGCTTCTGACCACGCCCGTTCTTGCCTTGATTCTGGTGCCGCTCTATCTGTGCTTCTTCCATGTCAGCACTGCCGCCTGGGTCGTGTTTGGACTGTTCGTCGCATGGAATGGCCTTGGCATCACGGCAGGCTACCATCGCCTGTGGGCACACCGTACCTACAAGGCCACGTGGATTGTGCGCTTTATCCTGATGGTCGGCGGTACTATGGGCATTCAGAACAGCGTGCTGTTCTGGGCATCGGGCCATCGCACGCACCATCAGCATGTGGATGATGTCGATCACGATCCGTACTCGGCCAAGCGTGGTTTCTGGTATTCGCACATCGGCTGGATGCTGCGCAACTACCCAAGTGGCGAGCCGAACTACAAGAACGCACCAGACCTGCTGAACGATCGGATGGTGATGTTCCAGCACAACCACTACATCACGCTGGTACTCCTGACTAACATCGTACTGCCTGCGCTGGTTGGCTGGGCCGTGGGTGATATCTGGGGCGTACTGCTGCTGGGCGGCCTGCTACGTCTGGTGATCAGCCACCATGTGACCTTCTTCATCAACTCGCTGGCGCATATGTTCGGCACTCAGCCTTATACCGATGAAAACACCGCCCGTGACAACCCATGGCTGGCACTGGTCACTTGGGGTGAGGGCTATCACAACTATCACCATATCTTCCAGTACGACTATCGTAATGGTGTGAAATGGTGGCAGTTTGACCCAACCAAATGGCTGATTCTGGGTCTGTCGAAGATCGGCCTGACTTATGATCTGAAGCGTATCCCGACTCTGACCATCCTGCATGCCGAAGTCGCGATGAAATTCAAACGCGCCGAAGCCAGCATTTCCACTGCCGTATCGACTTACGGTCACGATATGCAGCATGATCTGGAAGTGATCCGTCATCGCTTCGGGCAAGAATACGATGCCTTTGCCAATACCATCTCTGAGTGGACCAAGCTTAAAGAACAGGCCTTCCTGAACAAGAAAGCCGAAGTGTCGCAAAAGCTGCATGATGTCGATATGCGTCTGAAAGCGGACTTCCGTCAGATCGAAGAGCGCCTGCATGAGCATGGCGAACGTCTGGAAGCGGCCCTGCGTGGATTCAGTTTCGGCAAAGTCAGCTAAGAAAGCCAGCGAAGCCACCAGCGACCCGCTGAAATCCAAATCCCCGATCAGGGCACCCCTGATCGGGGATTTTTTATGGCCGCCATTTGGCTATACTGCACCTCTACCTATGCTCAGAATTGTCCCCTCGCATGAATATCGACAACCGCTATGCCCAGCTTGACCCACGCCTCTATCATCGCCAAGCCCCTGATCCCATCAAAAATCCTGTCGTAGGGCATTTTAATGCAGCGTTAGCTGCCAAGCTGGGCTGGACGGACCTCTCGCCTGACACTTGGGTGCCGATCCTCGGTGGTCAGACGGTGCCGGAGGGCTTTGATCCGCTCGCCATGGCTTATGCCGGGCATCAGTTTGGACAATGGGCCGGGCAACTCGGTGATGGCCGTGGACTGCTACTTGCTCAGGTGCGCGATCAGGACGGCGTGCTGCAGGATTTGCATCTGAAAGGCGCTGGTCTTACCCCCTTCTCACGTATGGGCGACGGTCGTGCCGTGCTACGCTCAGTGATCCGTGAATATCTGGCGGGTCATGCCTTGACGGCTCTGGGTATCCCCTCCGCCAGCAGCCTGGGCTTTGTATCATCCGACACACCAGTGCAGCGTGAGACACTGGAACGCGGTGCCTGCCTGCTGCGAGTGGCAGACAGCCATGTGCGACTCGGACACTTTGAGTGGATCAATCGCTTTGCAGCCGATGCACTACCCGACTTCACGACAGCCATGATCGACACCTATTACCCGGAGGCCAAAGCGGCTCCCTCACCGATCCTCGCCTTTGCTGAACGCGTGATTCACCGTACCGCCCAGATGATCGCCGGTTGGCAGCTCGTCGGTTTTGCCCATGGTGTGATGAATACCGACAATCTCAACATCACCGGCAGTACATTGGACTTTGGGCCGTATGGCTTTATGGAGCGCTTTGAGCCAACATGGATCAATAACCACTCGGATCACTCGGGCCGCTATGTCTACCAGAACCAGCCCAGCATCGCGCACTGGAATCTCTGGATCTGGCTCGGGCAGCTCTTGCCGCTGGAGACCACAGACAGTGCAGTCAATAAAGCTTCACTCAGCGCCTTGCTCAAGCATTTTGAGCCTGTCTTCCTGCATCACTATACGCTCGGAATGGCGGATAAAATGGGCATCGCCAGCCCACACTTACGCGATGCAGGCGTCCAGATATCTGAAGACGACGTGCCACTCCATGCCGATCAGCGCCGTATTCTGGAAGTCTCGTCGATGTTCCTGCGTTTACTTGAGCAGAACCGCCTCGACTACAGCAACAGCTTCCGCCTCCTCAGTAACGATACGCCGCAGGGCTGGCGCACGCTGCGTGATGAGTGCATCGATATCATGGCTTTTGATGCCTTTGCCGATGCTTACCTGGCCCTACGCTCGGCTTTGCCATTACCGGAGGATGAACGTATTGCTTTGATGAACCGCAGCAATCCACGCTATATCCTGCGCAACCATATGGCGCAGACCGCCATTGAGCGTGCTGAAGCAGGCGATATGAGCGAGGTGGCAAGGCTGTTTGATCTGTTATCGGACCCATTCAACGCACAGCCCGACCGAGAGACAGTGGCCGATCTTGCACCACTGCCCGATGATCGGCCAGCGGTGAGTGTGAGTTGCTCAAGCTAAGCAAACGATAGGAATTGATCCGAGATACATGGAAAATCAGGGTGTCCGGCATCCAGCGCAAACATCCTGATGACCACATAGTCACAAAATCCGGCCTTCTGATTCAGAACTCGCACGCAAAAACAATGGCTAATATGCTAGATTATTGCGCATGAATTCAGGCTCGCCCGATTCCATTTTTAACAGATTTGTTTAACCCTGCCGGAGCACACCATGCCACAGTACAAGGCCCCCCTGCGTGACATGCAATTCGTATTGTATGAAGTTCT
>JASLEL010000021.1 GCA_030151145.1 Aquirhabdus sp.
GTCTCGAAGCGCGTCACGGTCTGGTCCTGGCGGAAGGCGGTGAGCAGATCGGCAAAAGGCTGCCGCGGGATGTCGAATTCGTGAATCGTTTCGCGCAGCGCGATAAACACAGGATGCCGCGGTCCCGGGGCTTTCACGGCCGGCGCCTGCGTTTCCAGCTTCTCTGCATCCAACCGCACATCCACGGGCGGAGCCTCCACCAGGCTCATGTAGGTAGCATTCAGCTCCGCTTCCCACTCGTCCAGCAGCTTCAGAGAAAGCGCCGTGTCCCCCACTTCGTCGCCTAGATCATCCGAGATCCGGCAATACGCGTACACATTGAAGAAATGTTGATGGAGGTGCTTCGGCAGGAACCAGGTTACAACCGAAAAGTTTTCGTAATGGCCGGTCGCCAGTCGCTTGCAGTATGCTTGCGCCTCAGCCAGCGAAGGCGCAGTCTCGGGGATCGCATACTCCAGCGGCAAACGGTCCCAGCCGGCCTCGGGGACGCGCTTCGAATCAACCGGAACATTCGAGTGTTGAACGTAGCTTGCCATCGGAAAAAAGTTGCGTTCAGAGCTCCGGCGTCCCCAATGCGCTAGTGTCCAGGGATAATCGCCGTCTTGATCTCGCCGCCGCGCTCCACCATCATCTTGAATACCTGCGTGAGCCGCGAAAGCGGGGCCTCGCCCGTAATGTAATCGGAGCCCTTGCGGAACGGCTCGGACAAAAGAATGATGATGCCCGACAGCATATTCTGAAAAATATCCTTAAAGGCAAAACCGATTGCCACCGAACCAATCCCCAGCGCACTGACCAGCTTACTGGTGGTAAAGCCCGGAATCGCCACCACCATCGCCACCAGCACCCCGATAAACAGGATCAATGCGGAGCCCATCCGGTTCAGCACCTTCACCAGATTCTGGCGACGTTGCACCCGTTGAGCGAGCGTACGCTTAATAATATGCTTATAGAGACGGGCTATACCCCAAAAGAGCACCAGCACAAATACGGCTGCGATCAGATAAGGCACACGATCCATAAATTGATCGATCAGCTTATCTACCGGATCATAGATTGAGCTGTAATGCTCTACCGTCTTGGCGACCACCTTGGTCGTCGCCGCCCCCGCGTTTGAAATTGCATTGTCTAAAGCCATTGTATTCTCGTAAATCGTCTGCTCAGTCATTAGCTTCATCGTGATCTTTGGTCTGGCGAAAAAACAACACGCCGCCAGAACTCATGAAAAACAGCTATTTTACCCCGAAGACCACCCTCATTCGCTGCCAAAGCGTTGCAAGTCTGTACCATTCGGATAACCAGTGACACGTTCCTGTTACACGCGATCAGCCCCTTCCCCGAGCCAAGCTTAGATGGTTCAACATCGCTTGCCTATCATCCCCCGACCATTTGTCATAAAAAAACCCATGCAGTGCATGGGCTTTTCATCATCGTTGCGCCTGCCATTGCTATGGCAGTGGCGCAAAAACGATACGACTTAGGCGTGACCGGTCGCGGCTTCTTGCTGCAGACGGGCAACGTTCTCGGCAAACACGGCATCAAAATTGATCGGCGCCAGCAGGAACTGCGGGAAGCTGCCTTTGGTGATGATGTCGGTGAGGGCTTCACGTACGAATGGCAGCAGCAGGTTCGGGCAGTAGGCACCGAGAATCTGTGGCACTTGTTCCTGAGGGATGTTGTCGATCAGGAAAATACCGGCTTGCTTGACTTCAGCGATATAAGCCGCTGTGCCGCCGTTATTGGCGGTCACCGTCACGCTCAACACAACTTCAAAGTGTTTGTCGTCCAGTTGTTCAGCGCCAGTCGACAGATTGATGTTCAGTTCTGGTTGCCATTCAGCGGTGAATACCTTGGCACTTGGGACTTCAAACGACAGGTCTTTCAGATAAATACGCTCTAACGCCAATTGAGGCTGCGCATCCGTTGCGGCGGTGTTCACTTGCTGTTCTTCACTCATGGCGAATTTTCCTGTCTGAGGGATATAAAATCGAAGGGTTAAAGGTTACGGTAAATCCATTACAACTGTTTTAAAACACCATGGTCACATGCAAATCCACGCATGGGTCATGGTTAATCTGAGGTTAACCAGCCAGCAACTGGTCCAGCTTGCCCTGCTGCTCAAGCGCATACAACTGATCAAAGCCACCGACAAAGGTGCCTTTGACAAAGATCTGCGGCACGGTACGCATACGGGTATGCTGCATCACCGCCATACGCAGCTCAGGCTGGCTCGCCAGATCGATGTCCTCATAGGCCACGCCCTTGCGCTGCAGCAGTTGCTTGGCCCGTATACAATACGGACAAACCGGCGTGCTGTAGATCACGACAGGGGCTTGCTCGGATACGCCAAAGGGCGTGTTCGTCGTGGTTTGCGCAGTGGCTTGTGCAGTCATAGGCACCTTCCTATCAAGAATACGATCAGCGATTCAATCTGTATGGGGGATCAATCAGCGTTTGACAAGGGGCAGGCCCTGACTTTGCCAGCTCATAATGCCACCATCCAGACGGTAGAGATGGGTACCACCGACCTGCTGGATCGCAGAGCCCGAGGTCTGGCCCATCTTGCAGACCATCACGATCGGCTGACCTGACTCGCGCAGCTCATCCAGATGGCTCTTGAGGCTGCTAAACGGAATGTTGCGGCTGCCACTGATATGGCCTTCACGAAACTCTTTGGCATCGCGCAGGTCGATGATCAGGGCTTTCTCTTTATTGACAAAACTGCCCAGCGCCTGCGGCGAAATCTTATGACCGTGCTGTTTCGCTTCCAGCCAATAGTAAGCAATCACCAATGCAGCCAGAATCCCGAACAGGATCGGATGATGTTGCATGAATTCAAGAAAACGTTCCAACGCAGTCACCTTCAAAAAACAGTCACCCTAAATGATGACGATAATAATGGTCTCATTGGTCAATACTCGTAGATACGAGGCGCATCGACCAACGGTTGCTGAGCATACTCTATCTGCAGCGCCGATGTGATGACAAGCGCGCCATCATAGGCGCAACAATACCGAGCAGCCCGAAAAAACAGACCCTTTGCCTCTATATGTGATCACCCGACCGGTTTTCAAGCATCAGCAAAGCGTTTTTTTGCCTCACGAGATACTGAGCAAAGCGACTATACCCGCTCCGCCTCTCGTGCTTCGTCCTCCAGCCGGTTCAGACTCTCCAGCCGACGGGGTAATACTTTGCCCTCTGCTGCCGCCGCGATCAGCGCGCAGCCGGGTTCATTACGATGCAGGCAATTGCGAAACTTGCACATGCCGTAGTAGGGATACATCTCGATAAAACCATCGCGGATCGCATCCACTGTCAGATGCCAAACGCCAAACTCACGGATTCCCGGCGAGTCGATCAGCGCGCCGCCTTGTGGCAGTGGCAGCAGCGTCGTACTGGTCGTCGTATGCTGCCCCAGCGCAGAGTTCTCCGAGATCACATTAACCTTAAGCTTGGCATCCGGGATCAGGGCATTGATCAGTGAGCTCTTCCCCACGCCTGACTGCCCGACGAAGACCACGGTCTGCCCAGCGAGTTTATTCATCAGTGGCGCAAGATCACCATCCGACTGCACCGTCAGCGTGTCATAGCCCAGCGCCTGATATTCCGCCAGCAACTCCGGTAGGCCATCCTCTGCGCGCAAGAGATCGGCCTTACCCAGCACGAGGAGCGCAGGTATCCCTGCCTGATGGCAGGCGACCAGATAGCGGTCGATCAGCATCGGCGATGGCACCGGCAGAGGCGCAAACACCACCACGATCAGACTGACATTCGCAGCGACCGGCTTGATCTTGTGATAGCGGTCGGGACGGGTGAGCAGGCTGGTCCGCGGATGCAGTGCCGTGATCACACCCAGTTCGGTGTTGTCATCCGGGATCCAGCGTACGCGGTCCCCTGTCACCAGTGCCGGCAGATTGGTGCGCGTATGGCAGCGCCAGATGGCGGCATCTTCATGGAGATGTTGCAGTGCATTTGCGCCATCACCTGCCAGCTCTCGCACGAGCAGTTGGCGGCCAAAGTGGGTAATGATCAGTCCCTCGCGCAGCTCGCCATCAGACTCCTCGTCCACACGACGGCTTTGCTGGGCTTCAATGCGGCGGGTCTGCTGGTCGGTCAGACGACGTTTACGGATCAGTGCCATATCAGATCAGCACAACGGATACGGCAATTAAATGCAGGTGCATGACAGGTTTAATCCAATCTGGTCCAGAATATTGCTAGTATAAGCGCTTTGATACGCAAATATTGAGAGTTAAGAGTTAAATGGCTAGCAACGGCACTTCCGCGGTAGTGTATACCAATGGCAACGTCAATCAGCGCCTGATCTGGGTGGATCTGGAGATGACCGGTCTCGACACGGATAATGATCGTATCATCGAGATCGCCACCATCGTGACCGATGAACACTTAAATATTCTGGCCGAAGGTCCCGTGCTTGCCGTACATCAGCCCGACATCGTGCTGAATGCCATGGATGAGTGGAATACCCGCCAGCATGGTCAGTCTGGCCTCGTCGAGCGCGTGCGCCGCAGTACGCTGTCTGTACGTGATGTCGAGCTACAGAC
>JASLEL010000229.1 GCA_030151145.1 Aquirhabdus sp.
TCCGCGTCACTTCCAGACGATCCAGCACCACACCCGACAGGATGCCATTGCCCATCATATGTGGTGGGTGAACGGGGAAACCATGCCCTTGTGAATAGTCCGGATCGCGTGACCCAGCCACAGGCGACATGGACATCCCACTCATATCGCCATGGTCCATACCCGGCATACCGCTCATCGCTGGGCGATGCTCCATGTCTTTCATGGTCATGTCCGGCATCGACATTGGGCCTGTGTTTTTGCCATCTGGCACAGGCATCGTCATCTGGCTGTGGTCCATGCCTTTCATATCCGGCATTTGACTCATATCCATGCCATGCATGTCGGTCGTGGACTTGTCATGCTGCTCAGCGGGTTGGGCAAGCGGTTGCGGTTGATCCACATGATGCAAGTACTGCATGTCGTGCGCCTGATTTTTTGAAACTGGCTTTTTTGAAACCGGCTTTTTTGCAATCTGCTTTGTGCTGATCGGCGTCTTGGCAAGCGGATGCCTCGATATCGGGTGATGCGGCATGCCCTGCATGTCGCCCATGCCAGGCATGGCCTTCATATCCGCCATCGACATCTGATTCATGTCCATACCAGCCGCTGCGGCAGGGCGTAGGGATAGCAGACTGAGGATGGCTGCGGTTAAAGCACCGACTTTTAAAATTTGCGTCTTCATCATGCCACCACCATCTCGCGGAACATGCCCGACTCCATGTGATACAGCAGATGACAGTGCCACGCCCAGCGCCCCGCCTCCCCCGTGATGTCAAACGAGATCCGCTGCGCCGGCTGGATCATAATCGTGTGCTTGCGCACCTGAAACTCACCATTGGCCGCACGCAAATCACTCCACATGCCATGCAGATGCATAGGATGGGTCATCATGGTGTCATTGACGAAAGTGATGCGTACCCGCTCACCTGTCTGGACGAACACCGGCTTTGATTCCGCAAAGGTCTGCCCGTCAAAACCCCAGATATAGCGTTGCATATTCCCGGTCAGATGCAGCTCGATTTCGCGGGTCGGTGCCGCCTGCTCACGCTGAGCATGACCGATCGAGCGCAGGTCGGCATAGGTCAGCACGCGACGGCCATATTTCTCCTGATGTCCGCGCAGATTGATGCCGGGATCGTCAAGATTGGTCCTCGGCATATCCACTTGGGTGTCGGTGGTCCAGCGGTTCTCTGTCCGCGCATGATACGCGACGACTGTGCCCCGCATATCACCCATCATGTCCGTCATGGAGAGCCATTGCACCGGATCAAGCGGCGGTACGGGCGCAGATAGACCCGCACGCGTCGCCAGCGTGCCTGCCACATAGCCTGAGCGGTCGATGCTCTGGGCAAAGATCGTATAAGCATCCGCAACAGGCTCAACCACAAGATCATAAGTCTCGGCCGCACCAATGCGGAACTCATCAACCGTGACCGGCTCGACCAGTCCGCCATCGGTACCGATGACAGTAAGCCTTTGACCCGGAATGCGCACATCAAAGATACTGTGCGCACTGGCATTGATCACGCGCAGACGCAGGCGCTCGCCGGGTTTAAATAACCCCGTCCAGCGACCACCCGTGGGCATACCATTGATCAGATAGCTATAGGTCGCCACCGCCGACAGATCACTGTAGTCGGTCGGCACCATACGCATACGCTGCCACATCTGGCGCATGACAATGGCTTTCTGCACGCCCAGCTCGCGGCTGTCGCGCACGAAATCGACCAGCGTAGGTGGATGATCATTATCAAAGTCGGACTCGGTCTTCAGCTTAGACAGGATGTGCATCGGATCATCATCGGTCCAGTCCGACAGCAGGATCACCTGCTCACGATCAAATATGATCGGATCGGCCTCGCGCGGCGCAATGATGATGGCACCAAACAGCCCCGTCTGCTCCTGAAAGCCCGAATGCGCGTGATACCAGTAGGTCCCGCTCTGCCGAATCGGGAATGTATAGGTGAAGGTCTCGCCCGGCTTGATCCCGGCAAAGCTGATGCCCGGCACACCGTCCATCTGAAATGGCAGCAGCAAGCCATGCCAGTGGATTGAAGTGTCTTCGTTTAAGGTGTTTTTAACGCGGATGGTGACGGTGTCGCCTTCTGTCAGGCGTAAGGTCGGTCCGGGAAGTGTGCCGTTGACGGTCGTGGCGCGACGGACCTTGCCGGTGATATTGACCTCGGTCTCCCCGATCACAAGGTCAATGACCGGACCTGTAAGCTCGGTGAGCGCTGTGGTAGACGCGGCTGATAATGCCGGAGACGCCTGCACGGCAGGACTTAAAGACCATGCCCCTGCCGCTGCCGCCATCTGCTGGACAAAGCGCCGCCGGGATAATGAAGCAAACATGATGGATTCCTCATGTAAACATTAACGAAAGCCACGATAGCATCGCCCATGCAGGGTGAGTATCGTAGCGTGATTCAGTCAAGTCTTAGAGGTAGATACGCGGCGGACGGTCCGGCTGGGTATAGAAGCCTTGCGCCGTCATCAGGGCAGCGGTGATCACTGGTGCACTCCCTGAGCGATGCTCTGGGCGCACGACATGCTGGAGTACAAAGGTCGGCTCAGCCATGACGCCATGACCACAGCAGGGGTTGAGGCAATTCTGGTCATGCTGCGGGAGATGTTTAGACAGCGGCGACGACGGCGCTGATGATTGCAAAGAATCGGTTTGTACGCTGGTCGCAGGCATGTCCATGGCTGTATTCATCCCGCTCATCTCATGCTGCATCGTCGCGCAATGCACGAGCGCACTCATCGCCGGATGAAGCTGCACGGTTGCCCGGGCCATCACCAGCGGATTGATCAGGAGCGCCAGGCTTAAGCACAAGGTGAGCATGTGCCGCAGCCGGAAGGAAAATGCGGAAATCATGCGCTCACTTTAGCATGATTTTGCGCCAGACCAAAACCGGATGGTCAATACCAGTTGAGCAGAGACACACCAAGACCGGCATAGGCGGCACGATGGTTGTAATCAATCAGGCTTTCGCCGTAGCCATCAAACAGCTGCAGGAAACCACGCAGATTGCCATCCAGCGGAAACGACCAGTCGAACTGCGCTGCGCCATGTGATTTGTCACCGCTTTTCAGACTGTGGCGCAGCATGAGGGTAAACTCATGTCCATACCATTTTTTGGTAATCGTCAGATCGCCACGCCCGATATAGTCGCTGATGTCGGGATTATCATCATCGGCCTTGTTCTCAGGGATGCGGTACCACGGCCTGAGCATCACCACCCAGTTATCCCGCTCAAAGCCCAGATCCAGCATTACCCGGTTCCAGCTGCGTGACAGCGGCAACGCCCGGCCATTGGACTGATGGTCCAGCGTGAGGCCAACCAAGCGACCATCCATGCCCAGCACCTGATAATGGGTCCCAAAGATCAGACTGACATCCGGCTCATAGTTGGTCTCGCGGAACGGACGCGAGTTGGCGGCGTTATACACCTGCCAGTGCGAATCCTGCGTATAGCCAAACCACAGATCGCCCTGATCACCAAAGACACCCTGCATGACCTTGGCTTTTAGACTCAGCTGAAATTTGGCTTCGGTGTCATCCAGTTTTTGCGGGGTCGCCAGATGATTTTCGGGATTCGGGCTGGTCGGCTGGGCATTCAGATGATCGGTATAAAAGACCGGCAACACATATACCGGACGATAGGCACGTAAGGTAAATGTCCCCAGCTTGGACTCAGGCGACAGCTCCCAGCGCCGATCCAGCAATGAGGTCGCAGGCGAGACGATGCTGGTACCGGTCGTCTCGTGGGCTGGGGTCTCGTGAGCAAACAGTGGAGGAGATGCGGTTGGCTTCTGGGCTGATGCAGGCTCAGCCTGAGCAGGCACGGCAGATGCCACCGTCTCCTGTCGGCCCATGGCTTTGTCATAGCAGGCCAGGCGGGTCGCATCGATCTGAATACCGACGCAGGCTTGCAGAGAAGCAGGCTGAGGCTGGTTACTGGGCACACTGGCCGAGGTCGATGACATCACAGACGGCGAGTCGCTCGCATAGACATCGGTCACGCCAGCCATGACACCGATCACCATACCTGTGACAGCCGTGAATCGCAGTGGATGCATATTCCATACTCCGGCACTGGTTTTATTGAGCTGTTTTCTGTTTGGTTATTTTCTGTTTGGCTGCTTTCTATTGGATAGTCTCAGGATATAGGCCATACTGCAAGTCCAAATGACCCGGATGATGCTGTCCTGTTTGCTTTACCTATGGGAGTGCCATGCGACACCTGATGTGGTTTCGGACCGATCTGCGGACCACCGACAATACCGCCTTGCTCGCGGCCTGCGCTCACGGTCCGACCATCGGTCTGTTCCTGATCTCGCCTCAACAATGGCAGGCCCATCACGATGCCCCATGCAAAGTGGACTTCTGGCTGCGCCAGCTCTCTGACCTGTCCAGACAACTGCAGGCCCTGAATATTCCTCTTCTGATCCGTACGGCGATAGACTGGTCCGATACACCCGACGTCATCACGAATCTCTGCCAGCAACATGCCATCAGCCAAGTGCATGTCAATGTGGAGTTTGGCGTCAACGAAACCCATCGTGATCTGGCGGTCCAGCAAGCACTGACCGCAAAGGGCATTCCGCTAAACCGCCATCAGGATCGCACACTGTTCGTCCCGGGCAGCATCACCAATCAGCAGGGTCAGCCATTTCAAGTCTTCGGTGCTTTCAAGCGCACCTGCTATACCCGTCTGCATACGGCACCGATACAGGTTCGGCCCGCACCGGCCATACAAGAGCCTGTGCCGATCCCAGCTGATGCCATTCCCGCAGCCTTAGCCGAGTTCCCCTACGCTGCGACGGATCACTGGCCCGCAGGTGAAGCATACGCGCTCGCACAACTACGCCAGTTCGTGCAAACCCATCTGACACGATACGATCAGGAGCGCGACTTCCCTGCGCTCAATCACACCAGCCAACTCTCCCCCTATCTCAATGCGGGCCTACTCTCAGTACGTCAGTGTCTCGCCGCCGCCCAAAACCAAGATCCCAGTCCGGGCACGCAAACATGGCTCGATGAGTTGCTATGGCGCGAGTTTTACCAGCATCTGCTGGCCGCTTATCCGGCCCTGTCTAAAGGACAGGCGTTTTATCCCGGCAAAGAACCCGCATGGCGGCATGCACCGGATGAGTTGGCAGCATGGCAGGCCGGCCGCACCGGATTTCCGCTGATTGATGCCGCCATGCGCCAACTGCTTGCCACCGGCTGGATGCACAACCGCTTGCGCATGGTGGTCGCCATGTTCCTCTGTAAGAATCTGCTCATCGACTGGCGGATGGGCGAGCGCTGGTTTATGCAACACCTGATTGATGGTGATCTCGCCGCCAATAACGGCGGCTGGCAGTGGTGTGCCTCCACGGGCACTGATGCCGTACCGTATTTCCGTCTGTTCAACCCCATTACCCAGTCCAAGCGCTTTGACCCCGAAGGCAGCTTTATCCGCACATGGGTGCCGGAGCTTGCCCATCTGGACCAGCGGCGTATTCATGAACCTTATGCGGGCAAGCAACCGCCTGTGTCACTCTTTGAGGAGACATACCCCGCGCCCATCGTGGATCTGGACAGCAGTCGAACACGAGCACTGGCAGCCTATCAGCAGGCGGCAGGACGATAGACTGGACGCCTGTCGACCCAAGCCGAGATAAATCAGCCCGATCATGAAAAGCAATTTGTAACGGAATTAGGCTGGTACAGCGATGCGATCTTGCTATGCTCAAGACCCCACTCACCCTGTAAGGAACACTCGCGATGGCCCATGTTTTTCTGAAAGACAACGCAATCGACCTGATCGGCAATCTGCCTGCCACTGGTGCACCAGCGCCTGCACTGACCCTCACCGCTGGTGACTTAAGCGATGTCTCGCTGGATGCCTATGCTGGCAAGCGTAAAGTCCTGAATATTTTCCCGAGCGTTGACACCCCGACCTGCGCAACCTCGGTACGCAAGTTTAACCAAGAAGCCAGTGCGCTCAACAACACCGTCGTCCTGTGCATCTCTGCCGACCTACCCTTTGCCCAGTCCCGTTTCTGTGGTGCAGAAGGCCTGAGCAACGTCGTTTCGCTGTCAAGTTTTCGTCATCCGGAATTCCTGACCAATTACGGTGTCGCCTTTACGGCAGGCCCATTGGTCGGCCTGGCTGCACGCGCGGTCGTAGTTGTCGATGAGAACAACAACGTATTGCATTCTGAACTCGTCACCCATGTCAGCGATGAGCCAAATTATGCGGCAGCGCTCGCTGTCCTCTGATACGACAACGCCGAATGCCATATCGCATGGCATCCGGCGTACATCTCCCGCATGAACGACGCAGGACTCAAAGCATCAAGGTTGTGCCGCCACTCGCCAGCTCGTCAGGTAAAGCATACTCGACGTATCGTCGAAGGGATTGGCTAGCCGTGGCTTCAGCTCCGCATTGAGTGACTTCAGATAATCACTTGGGCTACCCGTCATCGGATGCATAAAAACATATTTACGGTAGGTATCGACCAGTATTTTGATCTGCTCTGC